>JAAYGQ010000163.1 GCA_012727635.1 Tissierellia bacterium
CAAAACACACATCTAAAATTAAAATAATCTTATAATAATTGAGTGGGAGTGATTATAAAAGCACTCTCAATTACTCTGAGTGTTATCTAGTATTCTAGAAGAGGGCTCCTATACCTCTTCTTTTTTAATATCTATATTTTGCATATAAAATCGTACTATTTTACTATCATAGCTAATTTGACAAATACAATTTTGACCTCCTCGAACTCGAGGGAGTTAAAGTATGCTTATCATTTATCTCTCTAAAAAAATCTATCACTTAAATCCTTGTGCAACGATGCAATTATATCCACGATTATTTGCAACGATAAATGAATTGATAGGGAACAGTTTCTAAAAAAAGTATAGGGGTAACATTATAATGAATTGACCTTAAAAGAAATAAGGATTCTTTAGAAAGGACTCTTGGTGATAAAATGAGGAAAATGAAGGCTATTGTAAAACAAAATAAAGAATCAAATGATTTTGTCCTAACAGAAATACCTATTCCCGATATCGATGAGAGTGAAATTCTAGTGCAAGTTAAAGCTATAGGGGTTGGAATTTAAGATGGATATTTCTTTCCTGAAAAAATGCAGTTTCCCTATCCAATTGGGATGGAAGGCTCAGGGCTTATACACAAAGTAGGAAAAGATAGAGTTGATTTTAAAGAGGGAGATAGAGTTGCATTTGTTGGTGTTACAGAGCCTAAAGGTGGATCATATGCAGAATTTATGGCTCTTGGTAGAAAATCTTTGGTTGTTGCAATTCCTAGTAAAATGAGTTTTATAGAAGCAGCTGCTATCCCTGTTTCTGCTAATACCATGATAAAAGTCATAAAAGCGCTTAAACTAAATCCAGATGATACTTTATTTATTGCGGGTGGATCAGGATCTAACGGAACATTTGCTATTCAGCTAGCTAAAGATATAGGTTGCAAGATAGCAGCATCAGCATCAAAGAAGAATCATAGCTATATGGAATCCCTAGGAGTAATAAAATCTGTAGATTATCAGGATCCGGATTGGATAGAACAAGTACTGGAGTGGATGCCTGGTGGAGTAGATGCAGCTATTGCAATTCAACCAAATACTAGTATGTTAAGTATGAAGGTAGTAAAAGATGGCGGGAAAATTATATCCGTTTCTGGAGATCAATTTACAACGCAGAGAAATATTAAATCTATATATTTTCCTTACAAGATGGATGTTAATGAAGAATTAATAGGCATAATAGATAAAATTGCTTCTAAAGAGATAAATATAACCATTGAAAAGGTATATGATTTTGAAGATGGACTTGATGCCCTAGAAAAAGTACGGACGAGAAGAGCTAGGGGTAAATCTATTATAGAAGTAAATAAGTAGTTCTTAACATTAAATACTTAGCACTTAAGCCGTTTTATTTATAGAGTAAGTATAATTGTATAAAAGTGAAAAAGCACTGCCTGCAACACTCCTAGAAATGTATGTTTAAGGAGTATCCACCAGAAAAGTCTCAAAGACAGTAGAATAGATGTGTGGAACCGGTGTCTCTACATCCTTCGTATTTAGCTGAACAAAAGATCTTAATGAAGTAGTTCGCCAGTACCACCAGGTTCTATCAAAGAGTTGCCACATAGCCCTAGGTATAACCGCAGATGGAAAGCGTGAAGTCCTAGGCCCTAGGATAGGTGGCACAGAAAGTGAAGACACCTGGCAGACCTTCTATGATCAGCTTAAATCACGTGGTTTATTAGGGGTAGACCAGTCGTATCAGAGGCCCAGGTCGGGCGAGTGAGTGCAGTAAAGAAGACTTTTGGGGGAAGCTCCTGGCAAAGAGGTCAAGTTCATATTCAAAGAAATATCTTGTCCCCTGCTCCGCGTAAAAACTTAGAAGAATTTAGAGAAGCCCTAAAAGAAATTTTTAAACTTACAAGGATAAAAATAGCTCGCAAAGGTAAAAAGGCTGTTGTAGATGAATTTGCCAGCCAGAGTAAGTAGGCCAAAGGCTGTAAGACACTGGATGAGGGTTTTGATATCGCCCTCGAAAGAACACATAAGCGCTTAAAAAGCACCAAGCCTGCTTGAACGGCTCAATCAGGAAGTAAGGCGAAGAGAAAAAGTGGTTCGGATATTCCCAAATGTCGCCTCAGCGAATCGCCTAATGGGAGCCCTTCTTATGAACTCAAAGGAAGATTGGATAAGTTCTAGGAGAAAGTATATCCACTTCGAAGAAAAGTGACCATTGTACTAGGAACTTTTACACTAACATTTTTTGCTTGACATCTATTCCTCTAGAATTTATACTTTCTCTACATAAGCTATCGGGGCAAGATTTCGGTAGCCACCTAGCTAGATTTGTAGCCTAGGACACAAATCCAGCGTAATGATTAATAAAAGAATCTAAGGAGGAAATATGAAAAGGATTATAACACTTCTACTTGCCCTTGTTCTTGTACTAGCCCTGGGTGCATGTGGAAATAAAGAGGAAGCCCCTGTGGCTCCAGCACCAGAAGTTACCCCCGAGACAGAAGCAGAGGAAGAAAAACCAACTGAACCAGCTGAAGGCGGTAATTTCGAAGATGGCACTTATTTTGCCATGGAAGATAAATTTGCTGACAATGGCTGGAAATCGACTGTTACCTTAAAAGTTGAAAACGGAAATATTGTCAGTGCTGATTGGAATGCGGTCAATGTAAAAGCTGGAGTCGATAAGAAAACCTTCTCCAAAGAAGGTAATTATGGTATGAAGGAAATAGGAAAGGCCCAGGCTGAATGGCATGAGCAAGCACAAGAAGTTGAGGCTTATTTGATTGAAACCCAAGATCCCACTGCCATTGAATACAGTGATGATGAGGGTCATACCGATGCAATCGCCAGTGTTTCTGTTCATGTAAGTGATTTCTTTGAACTTGCAAAGAAAGCCTTGGATAATGGCCCAATCGAAGTGGGTCAATATAAAGATGGTGCACATCATGCTGAGGCAAAGGAATTCGTTAACGGTTGGAAAGAGACCGTTGATCTAACCGTACTCAACGGGCATATTGTCAGCGCCTATTGGGACGGCATCAATGAAACGGATCCTGAGTTAACCAAAAAAGCTGCATCGGTTGATGGTAGCTATGGTATGAAGGAAAAAGGAAATGCTCAAACAGAATGGCATGAGCAGGCCGAAATAGCGGAAGCTTATTTACTAGAGACCCAAGACCCCACTAAGATTGAATACCAGGATGACCAAGGCCACACAGATGCAATTACCGGTGTTAGTATTGGCGTCAACGGATTTTTTGATTTAGCTAAAGAAGCCCTAGAAAAATAAAGGATGGAAAAAAAGAGTTTTTAAGAAACTCTTTTTTTCCTAAGCCAAGGCCCTAGAACTCAGAAGCTACTGTTCTAATTTCACATGGATTGTCGATTGATCTTTTAGTTAGGAAAATTATGAAACGAATCTATATTCCATTAATTTTACTCATGCTTCTTCTTTTTGTATCCTGCAAGCCAGAAGAGCCCCTTGTAAAACAAGATTTCGCTCTTGCCACAGTGGTGAAAATTACCCTGCGGGATCATGCCACGGAAGAACTTATGGACCAACTCTTTGCTAGGCTAAGAGAAATTGAAGAGCGCATGAGCATGGTGAAAAAGGAATCAGATGTTTATAAACTCAACCACGCCCAGGGTGAGGCCCTTCAAGTGCATGAAGACACCTACTATGTGCTTCAAAAGGCTAAAGAGTACTTTGAACTTACTGGTGGGTATTTTGATCCCACCTTGGGAAGTGTGGTTGAGCTTTGGAAAATTGGTACAGAAGAAGCAGCTATCCCTTCTTCTGAAGAATTAGAGAAGGCTCTTACCCATGTAGATGGGAGGCAAATTGAGCTTCTAGACAATTTACAAGTACGTATACCCCAAGGAGCGGTACTGGATCTAGGGGCGATTGCCAAGGGCTACGCAGCCGATGAAATGGCAAAAATAGCCAAGGAAGAAGGAGTGACCAGTGCAATTTTTGATCTAGGAGGCAATGTGCTTACCCTGGGGGACAAAGAGGGAAAGAAATTTCGCATAGGAATACAGGAACCTTTTTCCGAAATTCTACGGGGAAGTCCCTTTGCCATACTCCTCTTATCCAACCAAACAGTAGTTACCAGCGGGGATTACGAGCGGTTTTTTGAAGAAGATGGTAAACGATATCATCATATTCTAGACTTTCGCACAGGCTATCCCGTTGAAAATGAGCTGGCTTCCGTATCTATTATTACCGATTCATCCATACGGGCCGATGCTCTAAGTACAGCGGTCTATGCTATGGGAAGGGAAAAGGGAAAAGCTTTTATAGAAAGCCAGGAAAATTTAGAAGCTATTTTTGTTACTCGTAATAAGAAAGTAAGTGTAACCACAGGACTGTCTGAGAGCTTTATACTGGAAGACTCCAGTTACCACCAAGAGTAATCAAGGAGAATTGATGAAAAAGATTATTGTATTGGGAGCCGGCTATGGTGGAATTTTAACTGCTAAAAGGCTGGAAAAAACTTTCCGAAAAAGGGAAGATGTTGAAGTAACTATTATTGATAAGAACACCTATCACGCTATGTTAACCGAGCTCCACGAGGTAGCTGCCGAGCGGGTACCCCGAGAAGCTGTCCGAATTGATCTAGATAAGATTTTCGCCAAAAGAAATATTGAAGTTGTTCACGATGAGATTCTAGAGATTGACTTTGAGCAAAAAAAACTTACAGGTAAAGTAGGGGAATACAGCTATGATTATCTAGTTCTCGCCACAGGATCTAAACCAACTTTTTTTAATACCCCAGGAGCAGATGAAAACGCCTTGACTCTTTGGACCTATGCCGATTCCCTGCGTATTAATAACCACATTCACAAAATGTTCCAGCTGGCTACATCAGAACTTGATCCTGATAAGCGCAAAGCTATGCTAAATTTTGTTGTTATCGGCACTGGATTTACCGGAGTTGAGATGGTAGGAGAGCTGGCTGAGTGGAAAGGCAGGCTTTGCCAAACTTACAACATCGATCCCGATGATGTGGGTATTCATGTTGTAGACATGCTACCTAAAGTACTGCCTATTTTTGATGATGTACTTTCCGACAAGGCAGAAGCCTATCTAAAGAAGATGGGTGTACAAATACACCTAAGCTCTGCGATTACAGCCGTCAATGAAGACTCTATTGAGATGAAGGGGCGGGAACCTCTACTAACAAAAACTGCCATCTGGGCTGCGGGGATTGAAGGCAGCGATTTGATGGAAGGGATCAGTCTAGAAAAAGTTGCAAGAAACCGGGTGAAAACCGATAAATATCTGCGCTCTTTAGACCATGAAGACGTCTTTGTAGTAGGAGATAATATATTCTATGTCCCTGAAGGTGCGGAACGTCCTGTACCCCAAATGGTAGAAAATGCAGAAATTTCCCATGAAGTGGTCAGCCATAATATTGCAAGTACTTTAGATGGCAAAGAAATGGTAGAATTCAAACCTGAATTTCATGGTGCCATGGTTTCCATCGGTGGACGCTATGGTGTGGCTGAACTCAACACAAAAAATAGAAAGTTTCATGTATCGGGTTTTCCTGCCATGTTTGTCAAGCACTTTGTCAATATCATGTACTTTATGAAAATTTGCGGCATCAACAAAGTTTGGTCTTATTTATTACACGAAATTTTCCACGTAGACGATAGAAGAAGTTTCGTTGGAGGTTTTTTCTCAAAAAGGTCTCCTAACTTCTTTCTTGTTCCGCTACGAGTTTTCCTGGGGATTAAATGGCTATTGTCAGGACTAGATAAATTTGGAAATGTATGGGAAGACCCCAATAAGATTTTCTTGCTGCCGAGTAAGATGGTCGATGCTACAGCGGCAGCATCAGAGGCTTTAGAAGGCGCCCTAAGTGTAACTCCCTTGCCAGTTCCTGAATTTATTTGGAAAACAGGAGATTGGTTTATGAATTTGTTTTTCTACAATGCCGATGGGAGCTTTAACGCATTGGCTCCGGTTTTTCAAACTTTCATGGTAGTGGCTGAAATCCTTGTTGGTCTTGCTCTAATTGCTGGACTTTTCACCCTCCTTGCTGGTCTTGGGTCTCTTGCTTTGAGTTTACTGATCTATGTCAGTGGAAATGCAGCACCTGAGATGTTATGGTATATGGTAGCTGGTCTTGCAGTTATGGTGGGTTCAGGGAGCACTTTCGGCCTTGATTACTGGGTTCTTCCCTGGTTATCCGATCGTTGGAAGAAACTCACTCTAGTACGTAGGTGGTATCTCTTTACGGACAGACCCCGGGGCTATTAATATGAAGGTCTTTGAGCGCCATCAGGTAATGCTCCAAGAAGTTGATGAAAAGCTCTATCAAGTTTTGAAAACTGGAAATAGCCATATAAATGGATCCATGGATTATTTATCCAGCATGAAAGGTAAAAAGATTCGTCCCCTTCTTTATTTGTTGGGGACGAAGATTGCCGGAGAAAAAGCAAATATAGAAGTAGCTACAGCCCTAGAAATGCTTCATGTAGCCACCTTGATTCACGATGATGTAATTGATGAGTCTAAGCTTCGGCGCAATCAAGAGAGTATTCAAAGCAAATATTCCAAAGATTACGCAGTCTATATGGGCGACTATCTTTTCAGTTCTCTTTTTCTGCTACTATCTGAATCTCCCATGGAGCGAGAAGATATGCTCGAAATCGCTAGGATGATGCAAAAAATATGTGTAGCGGAAATGCATCAATATCATCAGCGTTATAATATTGATATGGGATTTCTAGGCTATTTGCGCATTGTTTCTGGGAAAACAGCAGCTCTTTTTTCCCTAAGTTTGGCTGCAGGCAGTAAAGATAAAAATCGCAAAAAAATCCTCCTTCGCCTAGGTTATCGCCTAGGTGTTGCCTTCCAGATTCAAGATGATCTCTTGGATTTCAAGGGAGATGGGCAGTGTGTAGGAAAGGATTTGCGCCAAGATTTAGCTAGAGGGAACTATAGTCTACCAATTATTTTGGCCTACGAAGCCTTCCCACAAACCACAAAAATGCTCTTGGAAGAGGACTCAGTTGCCCAGGAGAAGCTCTTTGATCTCTTAGATGAAAGCGGAGCTTTAGCAAAGACAGAAGAAGTTCTCCAAAGCTATTATGAGAAAATTGAAAAAGATCTAGAAAAATTAGATGAATACGGAGGGAGCGAGGAGCTTCGCGAACTCATTGCCTTTATTAAGGATCGAAAACACTAATGAATTTAAAGGAATTTCTAAAACTTGTAGAAATACAAACAAAAGTAGCCAGCATCTTTCCTATGATAATCGGATTTTTATATAGTAGGCTTAGTTTTGGTAGCTTTCGTGGCTTTGCAAGTTTGTTGTTTTTTTTGAGTTTACTTTCCCTTGATATGGGAACAACCGCCCTTAATCACTATTCTGATTATAAAAAAGAAAAAATAGGTAAAGGTTATGGCTTTGAGGAGCATAATCCCCTTAGTGCCCATGGCCTAAAGCAAAGTAAAGTAAGAGCAGTCATTGTCCTTCTCTTTTTGCTTTCCTTTGCATTGGGCCTTCTTCTTGTAGGCCAGACTGATTATATGGTGCTTTTTCTAGGGCTTATTTCAGGCTTGATTGCCATTGTTTACTCTAAAGGTCCGATCCCTATAAGCCATACACCCTTTGGTGAAATTGTGTCAGGTTCGCTTATGGGAGGAGTGATTTTCTTCATTGCTGTCTATATTCAAAACCCTCAGGAAAACTGGATATTTTATGAGGGAGGAGGAAGGATATCTCTTCAATTAGATGTTTTAATACAAATCATCTTTGTGAGTTTACCTCTAGTCTTGGGAATTGCAAATATAATGCTAGCTAATAATATTTGTGACATGAAAGAAGATATAGGCAATGGTCGCCATACTTTGGTCAGCTATATTGGAAAAGAGAGGGCCCTGATGGTTTTTGGCATTTCCCAAATACTGATACTCCTTTTACTTTTGATCCAAATGCTGAGCGAACTATTTCCTTGGACTGGTATGCTGGTATTTTTATCCGCACCCCTACTTTATATAAATACAAAAAGGTTTATACAAAGCCCAACTAAAGACAAGACTTTTGTGTCTTCTGTCAAAAATTTTGTTTTAGTGGCATCGCTCATGGTATTGGCACTGCTAGGAGCCCTACTGTGGTAAAAAAATTACGGTTTGGTGATCTTTTAATTTTTCTTTTATTTGCTTTAATTGGATTAAGTGTTTTCTTGTTTAACATGGGTCTTTTTAACAGCGAGGGCGACTTCCTGGAAGTCTCCAAGGATGCCCAAGTGATTGCAAGATTAGAACTCTCAGAGGATCAGATTTACTCAACCCCCGATGGGGGAAACACATTGCAAATCAAGGACGGTGTAGTGTCAATGATAGAAGCCGATTGCCCCGACCAGCTTTGTGTTCATACAAAACCCCTAACCAATTCCTCGGGTTCTATTGTCTGCCTTCCTAACCGGGTGGCCCTGCGCATTATTGGAAAAGATGAAGAGGAGCATATCGATGCCATCACAGAATAAATCAAAGTTAATCCGTTTGACTACCATGGCACTATTGGTGAGTATGTCGGCTGTGTTGAGCTACTATGAACGCTTTATCCCTGTAATCAATGTCCCTGGAGTAAAACTAGGCCTCGCCAATATCTTTACACTAATGGCTTTGATGCTTTTGTCTTGGAAAGAAGCCCTTCTTATCCTTCTCGCTAGAGTTTTTTTAGTGTCTTTTTTTGCAGGTTCACCCATTGGGCTTCTATACAGTTTGAGTGGGGGATTGATGAGTCTTTTCGCCATGTATTTGGCACTTAAGTTTGTCCCTAGGTATATCTCCATAATTGGTGTCAGTTTAGTAGGAGCTTTTTTCCATAACACCGGACAGTGCATGGTTCTAGGTCTTCTTCTAGGAAGCTGGCAAATCGCCCTGGGCTACTATCCTATTTTAGTAGTGGCAGCCCTGGCCACGGGTAGTTTGATCGGCTATATCACAAGCCATTTTTTAAATCATATTCAATCCGTCCCCCTAGGACCAGGACTATCATAAAGGTTTTAGCTGGGGAGATAGTTAAATCGGAGAAGGACACCGGAGAAAAAAGGCTGAGAAAACCATTATCCAGCCTTTTTTTGAGTAGATTTAGGCCTCACCTTCGAAAAGCACAGAGATTCTAATGTAAAACGTATTATCCTTAATAATAGCTCCTAGGCTAAAGCTTACCAATAGTTCTTTCTTAAATAAAAATAAGTCCAGGAAGTGTAGCATAAGCAAGTTTATATCTTTTTATGCCAGAACCCTGGGATATATTTATAAGGATTTAAAGTCGGAAAACCTACATAAGGTTAAAACATGGTAACACCCTTGGATTCGATTTCATTACCATCAAGGGTGTTATAATTATAGTCTAGTCCGGTTGATTGACTCGAAATTTATATTAATCTAATGTGGTTTCAACATTAATACTTTCTATGAAGTCGTTAGTTAATAAAATCGATATATGGGATATATAGACAAAATATCCCTGTTTAAATTCACATTTCATCGGTAGACTTCAAATTTATTTTTCTTTTAATTTCAGCGAAAAAACAGTAGAAAGGCACCATTTTTATAAAGGAAGTCTTAGATGAAAATCTTCATCCTATCGGAGCTGTAGATGGGATACTGTTATAATAGGACACACACTCTTTCTTACTTTCTATATATTAATGTCACTAGAATTTTTACTTGATCATTAAAAGGAATATTTTATTTTACAAAAAATTATACGGATTTCACGTATTTTAAATCTGAATATTTACCGGCTGAGTATATTATAAAACGAACCTTGGGGAGGTTAGTATGAATACAATTGCTAAGACGTCACGAAAGCTTCTTTTGTTTTCATCCATTGCACTAGGGCTACTATTTTTCATTTTTGTTTTAAATCAATTTGTTTTGCTCTATGATTTATTGAATCGATTCAGCTCTTCTTTTGCCCTTGTTGCTATTTCTTCCTTGGGGTTGATTCTAGTTTATCTTCTGCTCAAATTGATTTTATTGTGGAGAAAAAGTTCGAGATTGGTGATTATGCCTGAAAATCCTAGCGAAGAAGAAAAAGAACAATATTACCTATCCATGATTGAATTTCTTAAAGGCAATAAGAATATTAAAACAGTCAATTTTGATGATGAAAGTCTTTCAAAGGCAGCTTTGGTTGATCTGGGTTTTAAGGAATTGGATTCATTATCAAACCCTGTAATCCATACAAACGCAAGTCAAATATTCCTCTCCACGGCTATTTCTCAAAATGGATCCCTGGATAGCATTGCTGTTTTAATTACTCTGATAAAAATGGTTTGGCGGCTGGCTTCCATTTATCAAACAAGGCCAACATTAAAAAGTATGGGACAACTATACATGCAAGTGGCTTCGGTAGTTTTCATGGCGCGAACCATTGAAGATTCTGATTTAATTGAGAATCAAATCGAACCCATCATTACAACGATATTAGGGGAGAGCTTTGCCTCAGCAATACCTGGTATGGTTCCAATAACCAACCTGGTTGTCTCTTCCCTAATGGAGGGGTCTTTGAATGCCCTTTTAACCCTTCGTGTGGGTATCATTGCCCAAAGTTATCTGGGCATGGAAAAACCTGAAAGTAAATCTTTTATACAAAAGAATGCATCTTTACAAGCCTTTGGTCAAATGGGTAGGATTATCAAAACCAATGGTAAACTGGTAGCAAAATCAATTATGAAAGCGACAAAAAATGTTGCTTCGAGCACCGCTAAACGGTGGTTTAATTATTGATAAGAACTTCTAAAATAAAAAACTTTTCAACCCTTTGAGTATAATAATTGAGCGATTAGATAAATTAGCAGTCAATAGGATTATATAAAAAAGTGGTAAAGTGAGGGGTATTGAAATAAAATAATGGCCCATATTTTGAATAAATCTACTATTTTTATTCCATCTCTGTTATTTACTCGGGGGATTGGCTTAGGATACTTCCAAGTTATCTTATCTTCGTTAATGATTAGTCTGAGGTAGGTCCTGGGATTTTATGCGACAAAGACCTTTGAAGAACTTGAGCAGTTTATCATAAGCATCTGAAGCTAGAGCATAACAAAGGCAAACCCTAGAGGCATCAAGAATATAGGTAAAGAATGAGCTAGGATTTCGCTTCTAATCTTCCATCGACTTAGGAGCAAAGTTTATAATCTAATTACTATAAAAAGAGGTATAACCCAGTGGGCTAGACCTCTTTTTGTTTTACTGCTTGATTGCTTGGCTTAAGCTAATTGTTTTCAGTTTCTACCTCTGGATCCGGGAAATCCTCCACGGGGGGAACCTCTTCATTTTCTGGTTCTTCCAATGGAGGAGAATCCTCTTCCCCTTCTACCTCTGGATTTGCATCGGAATCATTCACAGGAGGAACCTCTTCATTTTCCAGTTCTTCCAATGGAGGAGAATATTCTTCCGTTTCTTCTATGGGTTTTGATTCTTCCAATTCTGGTTCTTCGTCCATTGACATGGGAGCATTAAGACCGGTTACACTTGCTGTCCCGCCAAGAATGGCCTCTACAGTGGTTGTTTTACCTCGTTTTATCACAACATCTTCAACGACTAGGGTTGTTGGTTTGCCCAATCTCGGATTATCGGAGTTTGTCAAGCTAGTTGTCGCAAATCTTCTATCAAACTTTTGTCTGGATTTAACCATACTTCTTTAGGAATAGACCAGTTTCTTGTAGACCCAGACCAGCGAAGAGGATTCTTTGATTTTGC
>JAAYGQ010000164.1 GCA_012727635.1 Tissierellia bacterium
GCTAGATCTTATTTATTTGATAGCTTCTGCAAGTTCGGTATATTCAATATCCAGAGCTTTCGCAACACCAAGATATGTGACTTTTCCATTGACAACGTTAACGCCTTTTGCTAGGGCTGCATCGTCTTGGATGGCTTTTTTCCAGCCTTTATTGGCGATGTTAACAGCGTAGCGTAGGGTAACATTGGTCAGGGCTAGAGTTGAGGTTTTAGGAACAGCACCGGGGATATTGGGAACGGCGTAGTGAAGGATGCCATGTTTTACAAAAATAGGCTCACTATGGGATGTAGGGGCAGTAATGGTATCAACAGTGCCGCCTTGGTCAATGGCAACGTCAACGATCACTCCACCGTCGGGCATTGCTTTTACCATTTCTTCTGTAACCAGTTTTGGCGCTTTTTCTCCAGGGATCAGTACCGTACTGATAACAAGGTCAGCGGTTTTAATGGCTTCCATTAGATTAAAGGTGTTGGAGTAGACAGTTTCAATCTGGCTACCATAGACTTCTCCAAGATATTTCAGACGATCTACTACGACATCTAGGATAGTAACGCGGGCACCACCCCCAACAGCACGTTTTAAAGCGGCTGCTCCGGCAACGCCTGCACCGATAATAACAACGTGGGCAGGAGCAACACCAGGTACACCATCAAGAAGTAGACCTTTACCACCATGAATTTTTTCTAGGAATGTGCAGCCTTCTTGCAATGCCATACGTCCAGCAACTTCGCTCATGGGTGAAAGTAGAGGTAGGCTCCTGTTGGGAAGTTCTACGGTTTCATAGGCAATAGAGACAACCTTTTTATCCATGAGGTGTTGTGTAAGTTTTTCTTCTGCAGCAAGGTGCAAGTAAGTAAAGAGGATTAGATCTTCCCGGAAGAATTTGTATTCTTCTTCTAGAGGTTCCTTCACTTTAATAATCATGTCTGCATTTTCCCAAACTTCTGCTGCTGTAGAGAGCATCTTGGCCCCTTGGGCTGCATAAAGTTCGTCAGCAAAGTCAGAACCAACTCCGGCTCCGGCTTCAACAAAAACTTCGTGGCCGTGCTTAACCAGATCTGTAACGCCTGCGGGAGTTAAAGCGACGCGTAATTCATTGTTTTTAATTTCTTTTGGTACACCGATGCTCATAAAAACCTCCATTTTATATAGTTAATTTCATTATAGCACTACAAAAAATTCTTGCAATAAGTTCATAAAAGCAACAATGAGAAATATAGTTATTTATAGATTATTTATATTGCAATTAGAACATAATGTCAGTCTTGTCCATGGGTTTTAGGGTAAAATCTAGCTTATTGCTTAATTTATTGGCATATAAGTTCCTTATATGGTCTTCTTTGCTTCAAGATATAAACAACTATTTATAATCACTGAATATTACCTTCTTGGAAATATGATACAATTGGGAAAAGTATCTTTGAAAGGACCCATATATGAAGAAAGCTCTTTTTTCAATTATGATTTTGATTGTTCTACTAAATATGACTGGTTGTGGCAAAACTTCCAAGGTATATCCCCTGGAACCCGATGAAGATCAAATCGATATCGCAGTTTCAGATATGCTGGGTGGGCAGCTTCGCCTGGAAGAGGCGGCCCAAAGGCTTATTGTTTTCTCGCCTGCAGCCTGTGAGATCATTGCTGATCTAGGAGAGGCCGAGCGAATCCAAGCCCGGGGTGAGCTGTGCAATAACCCAAAAGAACTGGAGAAAGTTCCCCTCCTTACTCCCAGAGATTTATCTAAGCCTGAGACTCTGGATATTTTGGACAGTGATCTTATCATTATGGATGCTTCGATTGTGCCCCTGGAAGATGTGGACCGCCTCTATAAAGCAGGTATGGCAGTTTTACTTCTGGAATCGAAAAACATTGAGGACATTTATCGCTCTACAGAGATTATTGGAAAGGCCCTTGGAAAAAATCTTGCAGCGAAAGAACTCATTCGCTATATGTCCACTCAGTGGGAATCCCTTTTAAAGGCCTCAAAAGGCCAAAAGAATGTTCGAATTTATATACAAGATAATCAGATTCCAGCTTCTAGCCTGGGTAGAAACACCTTAATTGGCTCTTTTCTAGAAGAACTAGGTTATGAGAATATTAGTAAGATTGGGCAAGACAGGGCCTATACTCCTAGAGAGGTGGAACTTTTAAACCCGGATTTCATTTTGGTGCTCGGTGATCCATCCCTATCCTTTGGCGAGGAGTTTTCTGGTGTCAGGGCCGTTAAAGAAAAGAACCTAATTTATTGGGGTGACTCTCCACGACTTGCCGGGTCTCAATTTGTTGAAGTTTTAAAAGACCTTATGACACTCTTACGATAAGGAGGGAGAAAATGGAAAAATTCTTAGAACTTGATCTAAAAAAATATTGGCAACTTCAAGAAGAGGGTAAATTATCTAGCCGTGAACTTTGTGGGTGGTATCTTCAGAGAATTGCCCGCTACGATGGCTATTACCGGACAATTTTGGAGATCAATCCCGATGCGCTTTTTATCGCCGAAGCCATGGACAGAGAACTTGCCTTAGGTAGAAAACGAAGCTTCCTCCACGGTGTGCCGGTTCTTCTTAAGGACAATATAAGCACCGGCGATGGACTGCACACCTCGGCAGGCTCTATGGCTTTGAAAAACCATTTTGCAAAGGAAGATGCATTTATTGTAAAACTTTTGCGAGAGGCTGGAGCGGTTATATTAGGTAAAACCAATATGACTGAGCTTTCCCACTATACTTCAAACAGAATGAAAAATGGCTATTCTGCACGGGGAGGTCAGGTCCTTCACCCTTATCATGAAATGAGTTCGCCCTCGGGTTCTTCCACGGGCTCAGCCGTGGGCCTTGCTCTAAATTTTTCCCTTTTAGCAATAGGCACTGAAACCAAGGGTTCTATTATATGGCCTTCTCATAATAGTTCGATTGTAGGTATAAAACCCAGCAGAGGTCTTATTAGCCGAAGCGGAATCATCCCTATTTGCAGGGCTCATGATACGGCCGGACCCATGGCAAGGACGGTTACTGATTGTGCTTATTTACTGTCTGTCTTATCAGAGGAAGATCCTAAAGATCCTTCTACCTGGGCTCTGGAGAATAATCGCTGGAATTATGCTCGCTTTCTACGTTCTGGGGCCTTGGATGGAATGCGGCTTGGAATTAAAAATACAGATTTTGGTGGCGAAGAAGAGGAACTTTTTAATGAAGCAATAGGTGTTATGAAAGATTTAGGTGCTCAATTTAAAGGACCCTACAATCTTCCCGAAGTAGGAAAGGAAGATCTGGTTATCTTGAGTCATGAGTTCAAAAGAAGTATTGAGCAATATCTTCATGAATATGACGCCCCAATAAAGCTTTTAGAAGAGATTATCGATTACAATCAGGAGAATACGGATTTGCTCTATGGCCAAGATCTTCTGGAAAAGGCCTTCGAGATAGGCGATACTTTAAGCGATCCTAGCTATTTAAATCGAAGAGTGAGTCTTGCCCAGGAAACAAGAAAGCGCATTGAAAATCTTATGGACGAAGAGGATTTGGACCTTCTAGTATTCCCAGGTAGAAGCAATTTGCCTTCGGTCAGTGGACTGCCATGCATTATTGTTCCCTGCGGTTATAAAGCCGACAACAAACCCCTGGGAATATGTTTTATAGCCAGAAATTTTGATGAGGGTCGAATGATCGCTGCAGCCTACAGTTATGAACAAGCCAGTTTAAAGAGAAAGCCACCACAAATAAAGGAGAAATTATGAAAAAAATATTGTTTTACGCTATGAACGGAGAAAAGATGTGTTTTTCCCATTTACTTATGAATGCCCTGGATCTTCACGAAGAAGGAATGGATGTGGCAGTAATTTTTGAAGGGGCATCGGTGAAACTACCACCTGTTTTAGAAGAAGAAGAAAACAAGCTTTACTTAAAGGCTAAGGAGTTGGGCCTTATTGCCGGCATCTGCCTTGCCTGTTCCAATGTATTGGGAGTCCTTGAAGAAAACAAAAAAACCGGTCTACCCCTTCTAAATGATATGATGGGTCACGCCGGTGTTAAGCCCTATATAGCAAAGGGTTATGAAGTGATAAGTTTCTAACAGAAGAGGGGTTATTTACTCCTCTTTTTATTCGTGGCCAATCTGGCGAAGAAAAAAGCGATTAAAAGCGGGGAAAACATAGGAAAGATGAAGAGTACAAGAAGTCCCAAGAGCAATATGAATAAATCAGGAGACTTCTTAAAGTCTGGCAGTGGTATCTTTTTAGCTTCTACTTCATCGGGCTGATCATGAGAAATATAGTTTTCCTTATCGATATATAAATCATCACGATATTCTCGTCCACAACGGGGACAAAACAAATCAGCATCCTTCATTTTTTTCTTGCAGTAATTACAAGTTTTCATTTATGCTCCTTTGAATGTATACTATAATTCAATGTCTTTTCTTTTAAGTATAGAGCATAGGGAATTTTCCTGCAAGGATAGCAAATAAGCTGTATGAATTTAGTTGTATTTATTAAAATAAGTATAAGTGGCTTAGAGCCCTGGGCAATAGCCATTAAAAATGTAAAGTAGCGATAAAGTAAAATTTCTTGTTTTTCTTTCTTAGTAATGGGATAGTGACCAGTAGGCAATGGAAGAAGAAGTCAGTGATAAAATAAGTAAGCAAGCCCTTATTTTACAAATTGTACCAATTGGCGCATAATATATGGGCAAAACAAGCAAGGCTATAAAGAAAATGATAAGTTTAATTCCTAGCTATCTGTGGTATATTTATAAAGAAATCTAATGATTTAATTCCAATATAAGGAGAAAACGATGATTAAAACAAACCAAGAAACAGTGGATGAAATAAAGAAAATTATCGATGAAAATCTTGAGCAAGGCACCTGTGTACGTATTTATCTTGCAGGCATGGGCTGTTCCGGACCAAGTTTTGGTCTAGCCCTAGATGATAAAAAAGACGAAGATGAAAGCTGGGTAGTTGAGGGCCAGGAGTTTGTTATGCAAAAAGACTTCCTAGACCAATTCGGCAGCTTTACTGTTGAATACCAAGATGGTGGCTATATCGTTGAGCCCGATTCACTTCCTGAAGGAATGGGTGGCTGTGCCAGCTGTGCAGGTTGTAACTAAGAGAAGGGGAAACCCTTCTTTTTTTTTGTATTCAATGTTTTTATAAAGGCCAGAGAGATGAACGTATTGATAGAGGTTGGAAGTAAGTACTTCTGAGCTCTATTTTTATTTGAACAATTGAAACCATTGGCTCTTTAGATATGGAGTCTTTAATGCAATGAGGTACAGCAAAGCACAAACTGAACCAATTTTTAATTACAAATATTACAATTGATGAGAAAGCTTTTATTTTCAATGGATCAAGATAATAAATGAAGAGAAATGGCAAACAGCTTTTCCCGATTCTGAAGGATAAATTAGTACCTATAAAAAATCTATCTTAATGAGTGATCAACGAATAAATTTGGTTTACATTTTTTTATCCTATAGGATGCTCTACTAGTGAAAATTTATTTAATATCCAAGAAATTTAGGGATTTATTTTCATAATAATCTGTTTCCTGCTTGTAATTCACAGGCAAATATATATAGTATGTATTATATGAACTAATCTATTATATTTACATTAAAACCTATGGTAAACGATGAATAAAATGCAATGATTTTATTTCTGTGAGTCCCATGCTGAGCCGTTTTTTTAAAGCACTAGCTAAGAGGGAAATAAGGGCTCTAAGCATTGAGTAGGCTATGGCCGTAATTGGCCAATTATAGGTAATGCTAGAGAAGATGTCCATCTGTCTATACCAGAAAGACCCTTTAGCTACTTTAAATGATATTTGGATGCAAAGGAAGCAGCTCGATATCTGGGCGTTTCTTATAATACGTTACAGAAGCTAAGCATTATTGGCCTAAAGGTGTTAGTAATTGGTAGCATCATAACCTAAAGGGAAAACTAATAGAATATCTATAACTAATTAAGTGATGATAAAAAGTGAATTTTATAAGACGAATTAGATGGAGACTATCGCTAGGAGTGATATGTAGGATGTATTGGAGTCCATGTTACAATTCCGGACTTAATGAATAAGATAGTACTATATGGAAGGAGAATTTATTACGTCTAGAATTCGGCAGAGATACGATGAGGTTTTTAAAAGAAATGCAGAAATACTAAGTTACGCTACATCCAAAACGATGAAAGACCTAGTGACTGACTTAGGCATTCATGCCAGTCTTATTTATAACTGGAGAAGAACCTATACCGAAGAGGAGACAAAACTAAGTTTGCTGAGCAAGAAGGCTCTCTTCGAAAACTTCAGCTTGAAAATGCAGAACGAAAAATGGAAAACGAAATGTTAATACCCTCAAATGTTAATACCCTCAAGGGTACAGGCAAAGGCAGCGGCCTACTTTGCGAAACATCTCAAGTAAAATACCGCTTTGTTCAAAGGAATAATAAATAACCTCTTGCAAAGTGGCCGCTATGCTAGAGTTTTCGACCAGTGCTAACTATCACGGTTGAAAAGTAAAGAGGACCGGGATGACAAGCAAAAAAAGTTTAATGAAGCCATTGTAAAGATTTTTAATGATAGCCACAGAACCTATGGTCCTGATCGTGTCTGCGGACTTTTGAGAAAACAGGGACACAGCGCATCCTAATACCCTTTGAGGTCATCACAAGTGATATCAGTTATATCAGAACCTCTGAGGGTTTTGATTATCTGTGTAAAGTCAAGGACGTGGCCACAGGAATTGTGTTGGCTCACACCATGGCAAATCAAATGAAAGCTGAGCTAGTGACAGAAACAATAAAAAAAAGCTAAAAGGTGTTGGCATCTGGCCAAAGGCTGCATACATCATTCTGATTTAGGTTCACAATATACCGCGGAAGTGACTCAGAAGTTGTTAAAAGATTTAGAGTTTAAACAAAGTTTTTCCCGAGCAGGTAAACCGGGTGAGAGTCTGACCCCTTGGTCATAATGCATGGAGCGAAAGTTTCTTCTCCACTTTCAAAAAGGAAGCAGTTCACTGGAGCCAATTTAAAACACGACAAGAAGCTCGCCAAAGAGCCTATGCTTATATTGAAAGTTTTTATAACACACGTCGCATACAAAAACCTTTAGATTATTTTAGCCCAATACAGTGGCTAAACCGCTACACACAAGAGGTTTTTCAAGTGTTGCTTAGCCAGTTTCCGGAAAAATGTTGACGAACCTAACTCGTTAAAATACAATTTGGCTACGAACTTTAACGCAGCAAAAGAAAACAAAGGAGATGAAGATGAAGAAGCTACTGTCCGTTATGTTACTAATGGCTATGGTGATAATCTTTATAGGTTGTGGAGGTGATGATGGTGGTGTAGATGTTGAAGAGCTCAACTCAAAAATTGAGAAGCTAGAGTCAAAGGTTTCTTCTTTAAACCAAGATAAAGCAAGTAAATCTAAAGAAGTTAGCCAGTTGAAAGAAGAAAAACAAGAAGTAGCAAAAGAACTCCAAACACTAAAATTAGAATTTAGTGATTACAAGAAAAAAATGGAACCCTATGAATCTCTTAGTACAGCAGAAGCAGAAGCCAAAAAAATAGAAGCAGAGAAGGTCGCTGAAGAAAAGAAAAAAGAAAAAGATGCTGCGAAAGAAGAAGCTGCTAGACTTAAAGCAGAAGAGGAAGCTAGAGGCTATGAAACTGGACTCACTTATCAGGATATAGCGAGAAGTCCAGAAGAACACATAGGCAAAAAAGTTACATTTACAGGTAAGGTAGTACAGCTTATGGAAGGCGACAAAGAAAATGAATTGAGAGTTGCCGTTGATGACGACTATGATCAAATGATTTATGTTGGATATGAGCGAAGCATAGTCTCTCAGAGAGTGTTAGAAGGAGATTTTATCACCCTATATGGTACATCAATCGGAACAATCTCTTATGATTCAACAATGGGTGGAAAAATAACCATTCCCGCTGTATTTGTCGAAAAAATAGATTTTGAATAGTAATTGCTAGATTGTGAACTGAGGGGTGCCACCCTTCTCAGGGTAAAAGAATAGCCCATAAAGGAGCTTCCGTGTAGAATGAAGTTATCACGACACCACTTAAGGCAGTCACATTATGAGCTACCACCATCTTAGCACATGTGAGTGTGGGCGCATTCAAACAGTACAGGGATTAGGCCACTTAAACCGAAGAACTGCTTTGCTGGATGGCCTTCATCGTTCCTGCATTGATAGAGAAATAAAGAGGAATACTCTAACAGCACCCTATCAAGCTGAGATTGCCGAGCAAAGTTATCGTAATCGCAGACTAAAGTTTAAGCCAAAGGGCAAATACAGTCAAGAGTTAGCTTAAATTATTGAAGAGAAGCTAGGAGAAACTTGGTCCCTTGAGCAAATTGCAAATACAATTACAAAGGGACTCCTTAGCTTCAAAACAATCTATACCGGGCTTTATAAAGGCAGGCTCAGTCACGGAAAGACCACGGTTTTTGACACAAAGGAAAACGCCGAAAGCCCGCTGAAAAGTGCCGAAAGTTCATTATCTGTGAGTCTATCTAAAATCGACCCAAAGAAGTAAAAAACAGAAAATCTTTTGGGCACTGGGAGCTTGATACAATTGTTTCCAGTCGAGGAAAAAATAAAGGCTTCCTCGCCACTTTCCTAGAGAGAAAAAGTCGATTGTATACAACTATCAAGATGGTTGAGTGAACATCAAATTCTATGCAAAAAGCCAGTACTCAGTTTTATAGAACCTTACCACCAGCAGCATTCAAAAGTGGTACAACTGATCGTGGGAAAGAGTTTGACTGCTACGACTTAGTGAAAGAAAATCTTGCTCTTATCCTTTATTTCGCTGACCATTACTGCTGCAGGCAAAGAGGAACTAACCCAGAATTTATACTTAATCAACAACAGACCGAGAAAATGTTTAGGTTGGAAATCACCCATTCAAGTATTTCTACAGGAAGTGGCGCACTTGGCTTGACAATTCATCAATTGTAAATAAACAAGCCCCTGCAAAACTAGGGGACAAAACACACAATTATTTACGGAGTTCGTAGATCTATCCATTACAAATCCCTGAATATTCTGGATTTACTCTCTATTAAACTTATAAAAAATCTTAGTTAATAAATCTGGTTACTTTGATCTATATAAATTTTGTATGTTTAATATGTCCTTTTTCTGACAGAAAACCATACTATATAAAGGAGCTAAAAATTATGAAGAAATTTGTTTCAATTATACTAATAGTAGTTTTAATTACAAGTCTTACAGCGTGTGGAGGAAACAAAGAACAAAACGTAAATGGCGCAAACAGCACAAGTGTAGAAGAAGATTCGACTACTGTTAAAGTAGATGAGGGATTACTTCAAACCAAGGTAACTCTACCAGCAACTTTTTTTAAAGAAACATCTGAAGATCAAATTAAAGCAGGAGCTGAAGAGGCAGGGTATAAATCATATAAAATTAATCCAGATGGTTCTGTAACTTATACTATGAGTAAGTCAAAGCATAAAGAAATATTAGATGAATTTAGTATAGGAATTCAAGAATCAATAGATGATTTGTTGAACGAGAATAAAGAAACAAAGGTCGAATCTTTTTCAGACATAAAATATAATGACGACTATTCAGAATTTAATATATATATTGATAGTGAAACTCACAATGTGTTTAATAATCTCTATGCTCTGGCTTTCTATATCCAAGGTGCATATTATCAAATATTTAAAGGTATTTCACCAGAAGACGTCAATGTCGTGGTAAATTTCATTGATAATGTTTCTGGTGATGTTATGGACAGTGGTTCTTATAGAGATTGGATTGATAATTTGAACGAAAATAATCCAGCTGATAACTCAAGAGAAGTACCCTTAGATGAAACACAAACATTAATAAAAAATTTAGAATTAAATGAAACCGTTGAAATTGGAGAACTTATGGAGATTACATTAACTAATTCTGAATGGGTAGAATCTATTATTCCATCCAACACAAGTGGGTTTTATACATATTATGAGGATGAAGAAGGTGAGAAGTTTTTTGTTATTCACGGTATTCTTAAAAATATAGGCTCAAAAGATATTAATATACAATGGATGAACAAATCTGAAATAACCATTAATGAGAAATATAATTTCTCAGCAAATATGGAATTAGAATCAAATGATGGAACTGATTTTTATGCTTCTGCTAAACCGTTGCAAACTCTAAACCTTATAATTTACGCTTCTATCTCTGATGAAGCCTATGAAATATACGAATCAATCGATGTTAATATGAAAATACTTAGTGAAGAAGAAAATATTAATAGTTTTTATGATGACAACTATAAGCATGAAACGCTAAAAATAAGGTTTGTAAAATAAAAAGAAAGAAGTAATATTCATTGAACTTGATAAAACTAGAAAGAAAGGTCAATTTCATTTAATATTGTGACTAAATTTCAATGGGTTCGAGTCGAATACACTTAATAGGACAGATTTTTTAGTAACATAGTACAATAAATCAGTTGTAGAATTCTATGACTATTTAATTGTCAAGTTCATAATCTTAAGCCAATTCCTTAATCTTGTGTAAAAGTTCTTATTATAATATTCAAGTTGATTTTGAATTTAAGGCAAGTAGTATACGAAAAATTCCACCTTCTGAAAATATTTCTAGCTGAGCTTTCAAAGTAGGCGTAAGGTTTATGCTGCTAGCTAGACTCTGATTATCACAGCTTGAAGTATAAGCGGATTTGGGAAGAATATTGGCTCCAGTTTTTCTGATGAGTCAAAATAAATTATAAAGCAACAAGAAAACTGAATGATATCAAGTATTTCTATTAATATTTGAAATATTAAAAAAGAGGGCATTAATGCCCTCTTAAATTTTACCCGCGGTCTTGGACTTTCTTTTATAAAACGTAGTAAATGCAAACATTTATGATTCTACATTAAATTAGGATTTGTTCCAAGGGTTTAAGGTAGTTATGGTGTTGATGAGTGGATTCGAACCACCGACCCCCTGCATGTCAAGCAGGTACTCTAACCGACTGAGCTACACCAACATGGTCGGAGTGACAGGAGTCGCACCTGCGGCTTCTTGAACCCCATTCAAGCACTCTACCACGCTGAGCTGCACCCCGACGCAACATTTTCAGTCGCTTAATCATCCTATCATAATTTTATAACTAAATCAAGACCATAAACAGCAATTTAGGCTCGATATTTGCTTAAATAAGAGTGTGGACTTAAGGAGTTAAAAATATGAAGGAAGAAAAATGCAGTTTGGTTATCAATAACATGCTAACGGGACAAAGCCAAAGGACAAATTTTGAAGAAATCTACAGAGCGGCTAGCATTATTAAGCTTCCTCTGCTTTTGGTTATTCTAAGGAAAGCATCCCTAAACCAAATGATGAATACCAAAGTCCTTCTACTAGATAAAGATAAAGTACCGGGGTGTGGTCATTTAAAGAATCTTCCGGAAGGTTCTGAATTTTCTATTGAAGAACTCTGCAATTACATGATCAGCATCAGTGATAATACGGCAACCAATCTTCTTCTTGATTACTATGGGCTCTCATGGTTTAAACAAGAGTTTTTAGACCTCGGACTTAGAGATACCAAGCTAAAGCGCAAGCTTTTTGATAAGACGCAGCAAAGTTTAGGTTTGGAAAACTCTTTCTCTGTTGAAGAAATGAGTTTTTTATTAGAGAAGATTTTTGTGTCTTCCTATCTTGCAAAGGGGGATTTTTACGATAGGGCTAGGGACTATCTTCTACAACAGAAGATAAATCATAAACTGGATCCCCTTCTTTATCGAGGAAGTTTTGTGGCTCATAAAACCGGAGAGGATGATGGCATCACCCATGATGTGGGGATTGTTTTTTCAAAGACTTGTTATACCTTTGTTTTTGCTGCAGAAAACTGCGACGTAAAAGTAAGGGAGAAACAGTACAGAGATCAGTCTCTTTTTATGGTGGAAAATAGGATTTAGATGTTCTTATGTCCAAAATTTTGGAAGAGAGTCTGTTATTTTGTTCGGCTTTCCTTAAATATAGCCTGTGCATATTTTGAAACTATGATTAAATTGTCCTTTTCTTGAATTTAGGGAGAATTTTATTTGGTATGATTTTTGCGTGTAAAGTATCTAGAAGGATTCTTTTGGAGGGAAATCTATGAAACTATTTATAAGCGCCGACATAGAAGGTGTCTGTGGAGTCACAAGCTGGGATGAAGTACGCCTTGATAATCCTCAGCATAAAGCAAAGCAAATGACTAGGGAAGTTGCAGCAGCCTGTCAAGCGGCCCTGGATTTTGGATACACAGAGATTGTTGTAAAAGACGCCCATGCTACCGGTAGAAACCTTATTATCGATGAGTTGCCTCGAGGTGTTAAAGTACTACGAGGTTGGAGTGGAGGATATCTTTCAATGATGGAGGGCTTAGATGGAAGCTTTGCTGGAGCCTGTTATGTTGGATACCACAGCGCGGCAGGAAAAGATGGCAATCCTCTGGCTCATACCTATAACAGCCAAACAGTTTATAGTTATACACTAAACGATCAACCAGCATCGGAATTTTTACTCAATCATTACCTAGCGGCAAACTTAGGAGTACCTTCTCTTTTTCTTTCGGGAGATCAGCAAATTTGCAGCGATGCGAAGAGAATTGCTCCCGGCCTTAAAAGCTTTGCCGTTAAAGAAGGTAGGGGAAATGCAACGCTAAATCTACATCCCCAAGAAGCCTTAGAGGGAATCTATGAGGCTATGAAGTGCGCCTTGGAAAACCCGGCCCCCCTATTTTCTTGCCCTGATAAAATAGTTGCCCGGATAACCTTCGGAAGCCATAGCCAAGCCCTAAGAGCCAGTTACTATCCTGGGATTGAACAAATTTCACCCCATGAAATTATCTATACCGGAAGTATCGTTGAAATTATGAAAGCTCAACTCTTTATTGTTTAGGAGGAAAGATTGAAGATAAAAAAAATCCAACTGGGAGAAATAATAGTTCCCCTTCGCACCCCCTTTAAAACGTCCCTGAGAACCGTCGATACCGTTCATGATATCGTGGTGAAAATAACTACCGATACGGGTCACGTTGGTTATGGTGAAGCGCCCCCCACCGCGGTCATTACTGGGGAAACCAGAGCTTCTATTCGCTCAGCCATTGAGGAGCTTATTGCCCCCAAACTTATTGGCCGGGATATTTTGGCCATGGAGGACAATCAAGAACTGCTCCACAGTGCCCTCATAGGCAATACCAGTGCCA
>JAAYGQ010000165.1 GCA_012727635.1 Tissierellia bacterium
ATGAATACCAGCTCTGTTTTGGTAAGATGAGTGTAGGACATGTCAGATAAGCTCTCCTTTACTTTGTCGAGTTATAGACTGAGCATATCATGACATGTCTTTTTTAGTGTCTCGCTTAATTTTACAATCTAAGTAGTAAATAAATCAAATTATAGTATAAAAATCCTTAAATGGATAAGAAAAAACTAAACATTGATTTCAAAGCGGACACTTAATAATTTCATATTCATATTTGGTGTGAAAATAGGAATACTTCTCTATTGGCTGGATTTTCAGATGAACTTTGCAGTTAATGGGCTAGATTTATATCCATTATGGCTTCCAAGGAAAGATTGTGAGATACAGAAGATAACCAACTTTTAAGGAAAGACTTAAATAAGCTTTGAATGATTATATATGAAAGAGGTTTTTGTAAGACAATTCTAAAGAACTGACTATTGAGAAAAAAGCAATGTATCAAAAAAACTGGTGCCCTTGTCAGGAGTAAAGCTATGGATTAGTTTTCCTATCTTTTTTACTGATTATATGCTAAAGTTATTAGGAACTAAATTTCGTTTTAAGTCAGTATATCTATCAGTTTGGAGGCGATATGATAGAATTATTTCCGTCAAAACTTCTTTTGGGGCCAATGGCCGGAGTGACGGATTATGCCTTTAGGCGCTTACTTCGAGAAATGGGTCTTGAGTATGGTGTCAGTGAAATGATTAGTGCAAAGGGATTGTGTTACGGCAATGATAAAACCGCCGATTATGCAAGGGCTCACTCTAGTGACCATCCTCTGGCTTTGCAACTTTTTGGCAGCGATCCTCAGTTTATGCTCAGGGCTGCTCTTTATTTAGAAAAGCACTATATTTATGAAGTCTTAGATATCAACATGGGCTGTCCTGTAAAAAAAGTAGTGAGAAATGGTGACGGTTCCGCTCTAATGAAAGATATCAAATTAGCCATGGAGATTGTTAGCAAACTGGTTGAAAACACAAGTAAGCCCGTTAGTGTGAAATTCAGAAGTGGCATCAGTGAAGATTCCAAAAATTGTGTTGCCTTTGCCAAAGCCATGGAAAAGGCTGGTGCATCAATGGTGGTCGTTCATGGAAGAACGGCAAATCAAATGTATAGTGGCAGAGCCAATTGGGACGATATCGGTAGAGTTAAGGATGCCCTTCAAATTCCAGTGGTGGGCAGTGGAGACATTACTTCATTAGAAGAAGGCCTTGATAAAATAAAACACTATGGGGTTGACGCAATCATGATTGCCCGGGCACTAAGGGGAAATCCATTTCTAGTAAGAGATTATAAGAAATATTTCACAGAGGGAACTCAACCCGAAACCGTATCCTTAGAAGAACGATTTTCAACTATGCGAACCCATCTTAAGTATTTAATAGAAGAGATGGGGGAAGCAAACGGCACAGCAAGTTTCAGAAAACACGGACTCTGGTATATGCGGGATTTTCCAGGAAGTGCTAAACTTCGCGATAGGCTCTCTCATCTGCAAAATGCTCAGGAATTGGATGTGATTCTTTCCTCTGTTGTTGACAGATAGAGTGAGATGACATAGACTTTAGTATATTTAAGTGGAGGTAATCGAGTGAACGAAACAATTTTAACAAAAGCAGGACTGCTAAAAATCGAAGAAGAATTAGAGTTTTTAAAGGTCGTAAAACGCAAAGAAATCGCTGAGCGTATAAAAGAAGCCAGAAGTTTTGGTGATATCTCAGAAAACGCAGAATATGATGAAGCAAAAAACGCACAGGCTGAGATGGAACTTCAAATAGAAAAACTGGAAAATCTAATCAAGTTTTCTACTGTTATTGAAGAAAAAGACATCCCTGAAGATGTGGTTTTCATTGGTCATAAAGTTAAACTATATAATATGGACACAAAAAAAGATGAAGACTTTCTTTTGGTGGGAAGCCGCGAAGCGGATCCCTTTGAATCTAAAATCTCCCATGAATCCCCCCTGGGTAAAGCCCTTATGGGGAAAAAACGCGGGGAGATCGTTACGGTACATCTCCCTGCGGGACTTATGCGTTACAAAATTAAAAGTTTGAACAAACACATTTAAGATTACTTAAGAAGGAAGGAAGGCTATGACCCAAGAAACAAATCTTCGGCAAATACGTATTGACAAGTTAAATGAATTGATAGAAAAAGGCAAAAATCCATTTTTGCAAGAAAGCTATAATCAGGATAGCTTCGCTAAGGATATTCTAGAAAATTATGAAAATTATGAAGGCAAAACAGTAGCCATAGCTGGACGACTGATGCAAAAGCGGCTGATGGGTAAGGCAGCCTTTATTAATATTCAGGATTCTACAGAACGTATTCAAGTTTATTTAAGAAAAGATGATATAGGAGAAGAATTATTTGAAGAGTTTAAAGCCTATGACATCGGAGACATTTTAGGTATAAAGGGCAGTGTTTTTCGTACACAAAAGGACGAAATTTCTATAAAAGCCGAAGAAATTATTCTTTTGAGTAAGTCACTGTTTACTTTACCGGAAAAACATCATGGACTTAAAGATCCTGAACTACGCTATCGTCAACGCTACGTAGACCTTATTATGAATCCCGAAGTCAAAGAGACCTTTGTAAAACGCAATCGAATTATCCGCGGCATACGAGCCTTTCTTGACGAAAGAAATTATCTAGAAGTGGAGACACCGATTTTGGATGTTGTGGCTGGTGGCGCCATTGCCCGTCCCTTTAAAACCTATCACAATACCCTAGATATGAATATGCAGCTTAGAATAGCCAATGAACTTTATTTGAAAAGGCTTGTTGTAGGTGGTTTTGATCGAGTATACGAAATGGGAAAAATGTTTCGTAATGAAGGTATCTCTACCCGCCACAATCCAGAGTATACCAGTATCGAACTGTATACAGCCTATAAAGACTATCACTATGTTATGGAAATTACCGAAAACCTTATAGAGTATCTTGCGCTTCAACTCTACGGTACTACAGAACTTGACTATCAGGGCAAAAAGATTGATGTTAAAACTCCCTGGCGACGGGTCTCAATGCATAAAATGGTGGAAGAAAAAACCGGTGTGGATTTCTACAGCTTCGACGATCTTGATGAAGCCAAAAGTGTTGCAAAGGAGAAGCTTCATTTAAAACTTGAGCCCTATGCACAAATTGGGCATATTATTGAAGCAGCCTTTGAGGAATTTTGTGAAGCAGATTTGATTCAACCCACCATGGTAATGCACCATCCTGCTGAGATATCACCTCTTTCCAAGAAAAACCCCAATGATCCTCGCTATACCAACCGATTTGAAGCCTTTATGAATGGCTGGGAAATTGCTAATGGATACAGCGAGCTCAATGATCCAATAGATCAGCGTCAACGCTTTGATGAGCAGCTCAAGCAAAAAGAAAAGGGCGATGAAGAAAGTCATCCTATGGATGAAGATTTTATTCAAGCACTGGAAGTGGGACTACCTCCCACGGCTGGACTGGGCATTGGAGTGGACCGTGTAATAATGATCCTCACCAACTCACCCTCCATAAGAGATGTTATCTTTTTCCCCACAATGAAACCCCTACCCCAAGGGGAATAGTAATTTACTTTGAGGAAGGTCCATAGGGGACTTTCCTCAAAACTTTTATTTTTTACATTTGATTTTTATTTTCAACTATATTCCATTATTCGAATAGAAGATATTTCAACTTAAAAGATTCCAAGTCTATTTTTTTCTTTTTTTCTGCTCAATTAAGTCGCTTATTCCATAGTGTACAGCCCGTTTTAAACAAGTCCCTATAAATCACAACTAAAAAAAACCTTGCCTTATTTCTCCCTAAAGGATATCCTATGTAGTATATAAACATTTTATAGGCACTACATCTAGTGTATTTTGGAGGGAATTATGTTGCGAGTCGAAAAGCGTGAAGGCTATGAAGTGGAGTTTGATCGAAGAAAGATCAGCGCTGCTATTCAAAAAGCCATGGCCGAGACAGAGCAGGG
>JAAYGQ010000016.1 GCA_012727635.1 Tissierellia bacterium
GTTCTGGCTCATCTCAATGTCTTTGTACCTTTCCTCTTTAAGCATCTTCTTTACTTTTTTTATAATTCTTTTTTGTTCTAGAAGTTCTTTTATCATTTAAAGCTCTTTTCTTCTCTCCTAGGATTTGCCCTGTGCTTTTTACATCATTTCCTGCTAAATTGTCTACTATACTACCATCTGAATCAAAAGCCTTCAGACGTCTTATTATGTAAGTAAACTAGGAAGATTGGATAAGTTTTAATTTACCTCTTTATCATATTTCTTGAAATTTTACTTGTAATCCTTTGTTCCTTTTTTTAAACTATACTACTTATTGATTATAGAAGTATTTTGTGGGATGTTCAAGTTTTAAAGCATAAATAATAAATGATTCGCCTTTTATAATTTTTACGACTTCAAGATTTCACTCAAATCGTCTATAAGATCATTATTCTCTGCATATAAAGAATAATCTAGGATCTTAATTTATCAAAATCCAGTAAAAGCAAAAGAATACCTATTTTAAGTTTGGAGTATTCCATATCTCTTTTTCAGCTTTATTCTAGAAGAATTTAAATATTACAAAGTAAGCTGTCTAAGGCCTTTATACAGATTCAAATTGGCACACATCTAGGTTAGGGTTTTAGCAGCTCTATCAAGATAGAGATGAATCTAAAACGATATAAGAGTACAAGTATAAGAAGAAATTAGAAGTAAAAAACTACTGTCCTCTTACCTCCTGATTGGGATAAGAAGTCAGTAGAGTAACTCGATTACTTTTGATAACAGAATTCGGCCAAACTATATGATATCTGAAGTAGTATCCTCTAGCGTAACAAGGGCTCTTTTATCCATATCAAAACTTACCCTATCGCCGTGATTGGTAGACAGATCCTTTAGATCCCTGTTAAACACATCAACTATGAGCTGTCTATCTTCCCAATCAAGTGTAAGACGCTGAGTGCTTCCTAAATATTCAACCCAGGCTACCTTACCCTGGTATTCTCCATGGGTACTTAGTGTTATTGCATCTGGCCTACACATTCGAGTTACTCCATTATCAACAAAGTAATTGCTCTCCCCCATAAAGTTTGCAACAAAAGTATTTAGGGGTTTTTCGTAGACTTCTCGCGGGCTTCCTATTTGCTGAATTTTTCCCTTATTCATAATAACGATTCGATCAGCAATTGACATGGCCTCTTCCTGGTCATGGGTAACATAGATACTGGTTATCTGGGAGGACTTTTGTATCTTCCGAATTTCCTGCCGCATGCTTACTCTTAGTTTCTCATCTAGATTACTCAAGGGCTCATCAAATAGAAGAACATCTGGTTCTACTACTAGGGATCTTGCCAGGGCCACCCGCTGTTGTTGGCCCCCGCTTAGCTCTTGTATTTTTCTATCAGCGTAACCTGTAAGCTCAACTTTTTCCATAATTTCTTGGATTAGCTCTTTTCTTACATGATGATTTATCTTTCTTACCTTAAGTCCATAAGAAATATTTTCTTCTACTGACATATGAGGAAAAAGAGCATAACTTTGAAAGACCATGACAGCGTTGCGCTTCTGGGGTTGCCACTGGCTTACATCCTTCTCTCCAAAGTATATTTGACCATCTTTTAAGGGTATGAGTCCAGCTACCAGTCTAAGAAGAGTAGTTTTTCCGCATCCCGAAGGACCTAGTAGGGCTACTAGCTCACCCTCTCTTACATCGAGACTGACATCCTCCACAACATGGTTGTCTCCATACCAATGATTTATATTTCTAATTCTAATATCCACTTGGGTCACCCAACTTCCGCTTTACCTTAGATTAAAATTTAAGAGAATTGCTGTAGCATCATCATGGGCCTTGAGCCTTTTTATTTTCTTCATCTCAAGGTCTTTTTTCTCTAGGCTTCTTAGCTCAGAGATTAATCCCTTTACTCCACGTAGGTTCATTTCATCTAAAAGTCTTGCCCTACTATAGTAGCTATCCAAGGGAAGGATTCCATCTGTTGAAAGCAGTGCCCTCTTAAGTTGATCAAAGGGATATACTCTATAGATTCCCTTTTTAATTGCATCCACACTGCAGGCTAAAATATGGTATCCATCCTCTTGATTCATTTTCATTCTATTTCTTCGTAGAATATGTAATTCTTCTTCCGTAAACCCTTTGAAAACTAGTCTGTTTTCCCTATCTTCTCCTCTGGAAATCATATCAATTACTTCTTTGTCTAAATGCTGAATGGTGGAATCTGTTAGTATCTCTATCCTACCCTCTCTACTTTCAATGGTAATTTGAACATCCCCCAGAACGTAGCACTCAAAATTATCATCTTTTCTTCTTACTATGGCAATACCGGCTGAAATCTGCTCAAGGCAGGATAGTTTCTCCACATGGGTATACTTTCTATACTCTTGATTAAAAACTTTTATTCCTCTTTGGAGGATGTCAACGATTTCTTCATCTATTTTATCTAGCTCATTTTCTAGATATTTTTTCCACCAATTTACCATCCAGTGGGTATCATTGCCCCCGGGAGTATAATTGGTGTTAATCAGAGAAGATGCGCCGTCCAGCACAAAGGCTCCATGGTTTGTCACACCATAGATATCTTCATTTTTATCTTTTTTTGAATCGCTGTAAAATTCTATTTTCATATAGTACCTACTATTATTCTGTGTATACCTGTAGTTTCTTAAGTATCCCCGAGCCAATAAATGTTAGAAGCAGAACAAGAGCTCCATAGGCCATGGCTAGGCCGATTTCAAATTCAAATATGCTATTTACCATGGCTATGGATATGGGTCGATTGCTCGCCGTATATAAGAAGGTAGATATGGTGTATTCTCCTAAACTCCTAATAAACACTAGCAATAGTCCAGACCAAATTCCTGGGGCTATTAGGGGAAAGATAACTTGCAAAAAAGTTCTACTTCTTCCTGCCCCAAGATTGATAGAGGCTTCAGCATATTCATCTTTGAGTCTTTCAAAAGAGATGGTGACCGATCGTACTGCCATGGGGAGCATACTAATAAAGTATGCCAAGGGTAGCATAATCCATTTGCCCAGGAGAACTGTGCTAAATCCATTAATCATATTGATGGCAATCGCACTAGCAGGAAGGGCAAAGGGTAGCATGAGGAGAAATTCAAAAATAGGTTTTAATTTTGTGTCTGTTTTTGTTGTAATGTAGGCCCCGGGAACAGCTAGAAAGAGGGCCAAAAAAGCTGCCAGCACCGCCATCTTCAAGCTATTGAGAAAGGGGGCTAAACTTCTGCTCTTGGTAAATATTCTCATGTAATTGTCCAGGCCAAACTCCTTGGGATAAATCTCTATCATCCAGGTTCCTGGCTTAACAAAGGACAGTATAAGTATGGTTACAATGGGCAAAAATATCATAACTATAACTGATAGAGCAATCATTACCATTACTATCTTTAGGGCCTTGTTTTTTATTTTTACTGGCTCTATTACATGCTCTCTAACCCCAGTGGAAAAAGATACTTTCTTCTCATAGTATCTTGCGATTCCCATATAGGTCATAGCAAACAAAAACAATACAACAACTTGAGAAGCGGCAAGATTCATAAAGAGATTCGCCTTGGCCAAAAGGATCTGTGTGGTAAGAACCTTATAGCCTCCTCCTATGATATTGGGAGCGGAAAAAGATCCAATGCCCGTCATAAAGGTTAGAATACTAGAACTAATAAGGGCAGGTTTTATGTAGGGAAGAATTATTGATTTAAATACCATAAAGGAAGATGCACCAAGGTTGATGCTTGCCTCTATTACTGATCGGTCCAGCTCTTTTACCGCTACAGAAACATTCATGTAAAAATAAATGTACTGGGTGTAGGCGTGGACAAGTAAAATTCCCCATAGTCCCGAAAAGCGGTACAGGGGCTCCTTTAAACCAAATACTGTTTCTAGCGTCTTTGTTACCATGCCGCTTTCTCCATAGAGCTGAACAAAGGCGAAAACGATAATAAGACCCGGAACCACCAGGGGCAGAAGAAGGATTCGGTCTAAGATTTTTTTAAAAGGAAAGTCAAAGTAGTGCACAAAAAATGCCAAAAAAGTCCCTATAAAACCGCAAATAAGAACCGTCAAGGCACCCATTAGCAGGGTGTTCTTAATGGCTATGAGAGACCCCTCGGTCTTAAATATATATTCATAGTTAGAAAAGGAAAATCCTTGGTCAGTTTGAAAACTGACCAAGAGAGTCCTTAGGGAGGGAAAAAGAATTAAGACAACTAATAGAGCTAGTAGGACTAGCTTAATTAGATTTTTCATTTATTCTACGTCTTTTCCTGCGTCTTTGATTTGTGTATCCCACTTTTGCATCCATTCTGATTGTTTTGCGGCCAGATTAGCCCAGTCAACATCCATTACATTAAAGGTAACTTCAGCCATCCACTCCGGTGAGTCTGCATATGCATCGGGGTGTGTAGGCATGCGGTTAAATTCATTTGCCAGCATGCTTTGAATTTTTGCGCTTCCAGCAAATTCTACAAAGGCCTTGGCGGCTACTGGGTGGGGCGAGTTTTTAATTACTGCAATGGCATCCGTAATTACAGGATATCCACTCCCAAGGTTTACGATCTCTATGGGCAGGTCATTGTTTAATTTGTTGTCCAAAACATCATTCAGGGTTGAAAAGCTTATACTGGCTTCTTTTCTTCCTATTGACTGCATCATTAAAGAACCACTGTCAAAGTACTGCTTGGTATTTTTATCCAAGCCCTTCATAAATTCCCAGCCCTCATCAAGGGTTGAATTTTTTTCATACTGCTGAAGCAGCGCCGAATACATTACACGGGCAGAAGAGGAAAGAGCGTTTCTAAAAATAAGTTCTCCTTCATACTTTTCATCTGCTAGATCTGACCAGTCCTTGGGTAGATCTTCCACATCCACTACTTCTGTATTGTAAAATAGTGCAACAGGGGTTTTTATTGTTCCAAACCAAAAATTCTCGCTATCTTTAAACAGTGGATCTAGTTTATCAACCCACTCAGGTTCAAAGGATTCAAATAGGTCCTTTTCTTTTAAATCCATAAATAGATTTGAAGCACCACCAAACATAACGTCTGCCTGGGGATTGTTTTTTTCGGCTTCAACTCGTTCTGCAAGCTCCCCTTTGAGATTAATAAACTCGACAGTAACTCCTGTCTCTTTTTCAAACTCATCGGCTACCATGGAAATCAAATCCTCGCTATGGGTAGAATAAATAAGTAGCTTGTCTTCTAGCTTTTCGCTGGCTTCTTCTGCCACTGCTTCTTCTTCTACTGCTTCTTCCTCTGTTGGCTCTTTGGCTACTTCTTCCTCCACATCTATAGGTTCTTCCACTCCTTTATCTTGCTGGGAGCAGCCTACAATAGCAAGAATCATAATAGCCATAATCAAAAAACTAATTACTTTTTTCTTCTTCATAATTTCTTCTCCTTTGTTATTTATTTGATAAATTTAGGATTATTATCTTCTAAACATTCTTTAGTAGAGCCCTGGACACTGTTAGTTTCATTGCCTTGGCCCTTGTAAACTCTATCATAGATGGATATAGGAATAAAGTAATATCACCAATATCTATACACCTGAGAGGCACTATAAGAAATATCTATACCCATACAATTCCATCTCATTTTTGCCTTTAATCTAAATGTTCAATGCTCTGTAAAGAAAAAAAGACGATCCTCTTCTTCCAATAAGAAGGTCGACTTTGAAGCCAAGTAACAAATAGTATCTTTTTTTAGCCTTCTTCTACGATAATACTTCTTGGCTTTAGATAAAAGCAAATTGCTTAAGAAAGAAAATAAAAGCAAAGATGGTAAAACTACAAAATACCGTTGTATAAACTAAGACTTGACCTGCCAGCTCGTGATCTCCCCCAATTTGCTGGGCCATGGTATAAGAGGAAACGGCTAAGGGGCTTGCAAAAAGGGCCAAATAAGCGATAAGGACCTCTCCCCTAAATCCTAGTAGGATGGCGCCCAAGAGGGCTAAAACCGGGACAATGATAAGCCGTACACTAACCCCGATAATCAGTTCTGACATATAATCTGCTGATTGGTGGAAATTAAACTGCCCGGCTAATACAATCAGAGCCAGGGGCGAAGCAATCTCTCCCATCGAGGCTATGGGTCCCTTAAGATAGCTAGGGATTACGATGCCCCCTGTCTTGACTAAAAGACCAATCAAGACAGCAATGATTAACGGATTAACTAGTATCCCTCTTAAAATCTTTGCAGGACTGGTTTTCTCCTCCCCATAATACTGTAGGGCTAAAACGGCCATAACATTAAATAAGGGAATGATAACAGCTAAAAGTATTTCTATAATACCTGTACCGGTCCCATCTAGTAGAAGCATACTTAAGCTCATGCCAAATAAGACAAAGTTACTGCGAAAGCTTGCTTGTATCATGACACCCCGCCGTGCTCTTATCTTTTCAAAGCGGGCAAAATATATCCAGGCGAGGATAAAAAGGACTACATTAAAAATAAGGGCATAAAGAACCACGGGACCTGGATTTACGTCCCCTAGTTCTGAAGAATAAATGTTATTGAATATACTAAGGGGCAAAAAGAGTCTGAATACGAGACTATTAATCTGCTGCATGGCCGAGTCATCTAAAATCTTTGCCTTTTTAACCCCGACTCCAACAAGCATGTATAAAACTAGGGGGAAAATCGTTACAAATGTGTCGATTAGATTATTCATTCAGTAAGCCTTCCTTTTTCTTAGCTTTTTATGCAATACTTTAAATTTATCCTGCAAGCAATTGAATCAAAATGTAGATATGGATACTTTGTTATCTTATCATACCTTAAATCTTTCAACTATATTTTGATCTAAGACAAGACAATAAACACAAGTCGCTTTTTTTATGCTATCCTACTCGTCTTTTGATGAACCACGCTTGGGTGAACTTCACATGAAATTCTTTAACTAGCAAAACTGCTTGTTGTATTTCAGGTGCCAAAAGTTGTATTTCTTGATTGCCAAAAACACCAAAATGATTTTGCTTAGAAAGAGTAACATCTTGCCATCATGACAGAAATTCTAACATGATCAACTTCCATAAATTCCTTCATTTCGGTTTTGATAGACTCATTTTTAAAAGTGCATTATCCCCAAAAAAAAGGTTCCCATACAAGGACCCGTGTTTTACATGAAAGACCTACTAAAATGTTTATAGGTAAAAAATAATTTTCCTACTAACCCCCAGAACCTCGAGCATACATTAATGTACTTTAGAATATCTATCTTCTTTTTCTAGTCTATGGCATAACAGACCTAATGCTCTTATACCCTTAGCTATTTTCTCGGAATATATTCAAAGAATAAGACAGATCTCTAGCCTTGCAGTAGATTCGTTAACATAAAAAATTTATGAAAATCACTGACGATATAGGATCTATACACCATTAAGAAAAATGAAAATGCTTCTTCTGTAAGAGCGATTTCCATTTTTAAATATTCTATGAACTAAATTGAATAATCTAGAGTATTTTACAAGTTCCCGTAGTGGGAAGTATCGCACTCTACTATACAGATCCACTCTTCTTGCTCTTTTTCGAAAATGCTTAGGGAGGAACCTGGATACACAGTCGTTTTAGTAAAATATTCTATCTCAAGATTTTTAAGAATCAATATTAGTGCTCTAATGGTAATCCCGTGAGATACAACTAATATATTGTCCCCTCCTCTTTCTTCTATCTTTTTTAGTGCGAGCCTTACTCTTATAAAAAGATCATAAATACTCTCTCCTCTAATCGGTTTATAAGAAAGAGGAGTATTTATGTAATTGTTATATAAAGCTCCATCTTCTGCCATTATTTCTGATATAAGTCTTCCTTCCCAATCTCCCATACCTAGCTCTCTTAATTCTTTTAACGCAATAATTTCTCTATCCTTAGGCCCGTTTAATATCTTTGCTGTATCTAGTGCTCTTTTTTGATCACTAGAGTAGATTCTATCAAATTTAATATCCCTTAAAGCATCCTTAAGTAAATGGGCTCTCATAATTCCCTTTTCTGTAAGGCTGGAATTTTCCCAACCTTGTAATCTGCCAGCTAGATTCCACTCCGTTTCACCGTGTCTGGTTATATATAACTTCAACTCTCACCTCTAATTCTAAGACAATTAAATCTAAATTAGCTCATAAACTTGGCTTTCAATATTTAGACTGTAAGTTCTGCTAAAAAATCTCTATAACGTTCTCTCTTGTCAAGACAGAAAAATAGAAGTTTTAAGTTATAACTTCCTTTTGCTTTTCTAAACTGCCAGCTTTTTGTTCAATGATAAATATAGGCTGGTGTTTTATAGCCCTAGCTTTCATGGCTTCTTTTATTATTATACTTGACGATATAGTTCTTCATTTATTCTTTTATTTCAACCAAGGTCTCAGGATACATTAGGTAATACCTTGAAAATCTACTTAAATACAAGAATGTAAGAGACTATACAATGGTTGTTAAGGGTAAGGGTCATTGGGTGGTCTCTGTTCTTGATATTCGAATGTACCAAACAGTTCACCGTCAATTTCAAGAATGGCATCAATCGAAATTATAGTAGCATCTTGCATTTCCACCGCTTTCTCGTATTCATCTATTTTCTTCACGCAACCAGTAACAGTGATGTATACGCCACCAGACTTCTTTTTATCTGGCTGAAAATAGGTAATGGATACCTCAGGTTGCTGATCTATCAGATTTTGAATTATGCACAGCTTCTCATTTAAATCTGCTTTGCTGTGTTCATCCAGTTCAACTCGTGAATCTGTTAACCTTGCTTTTTCAGTTATAGCGGATCCATAGCCTGTGAGTGCGGCGAAGGGTGAAAACTGAGCTGCACGGTCATGTGCAGGCATATGTGGGCGTGAAGTTGATCTGTGATGGGGCAAATTAATAATGTCATCATATATCTTTTTCATGCCTTATGCCCTCCAATTTTCCGATTTCGAGAAACAGTTGTAGCTCCTTCTTCAAGATTCATGCCCTTTAAAATAGCATTATTACCGTATTTTTTCTTTATCTTAATAACAGCTTTTTGTATCTTTTTTTCTCGTTCTAAGGCTGCTTCTTCCTCAGCCCTTTCCTTTTCTAAAGCTTCATAGTCTGTAAACAGATCAAGCTGCTCCCAGGAGTCCCTTTTAACCACAGAGTTTTCAGCAACTACACGATTAGCTGTAATATTAATTTTTCTAATTAATAAATTTTCATCTATAATATGGTCAAATAGCTCTGTAACTGCAGCCATAATCAGCATCGTGGAGGATGTTTGATAAGGTAGATTTGTCCTTCCCTGTTTTTGTTTTGGGATTTTACGCCCATAATGGTCTTTTGTAACCTCCCCTTGGTAGGAGTTCCTTATTTCTGAATTTGTAAGATTTTCAATGTCATATCCTACGGTCAAGACCATCTGATCCGTTACAAGGCCTTTCTCCACTAAATCTAAAACAAGAAGGTCAGTCATTTCCCGTACAATCAGTTTGGCTTTATCAAAGCTATAGGGCTTATGAAGAACTTGTCCGGAACCAATACTCTTTGTCTTTGGTTTATAGGCTTTAATATCTTCTATTGTACAGGGCTCCCAGCCCCAGGCATGATCAATCAAGAGTTCTGCACCAATACCAAATAGCTTATAAAGTAAATCCTCATTATAAGGCTCCTGGGGTTTTCCAATAGAACATCTCGCCACATCCCCCATAGTATACATTCCATTTTCTTCCAGTTTTGTCGCATACCCTTTTCCGACACGCCAAAAATCCGTAAGGGGACGATGGGTCCAAAGAAGTTTACGATAGGTCATTTCATCGAGCTCGGCAATGCGAACACCATCTTTATCTGCCTTGGTATGCTTGGCCTGAATGTCCATTGCTATTTTAGCAAGATATAGATTACTTCCAATTCCAACTGTAGCCGTAACCCCTGTGGTTTTTAGGACGTCCCGAATCAACATCATGGCCATTTCACGGGGGGTAAGTTTATAAAGTTTCAAATAATCCGTGGCGTCAATGAACACTTCATCAATGGAGTAAAC
>JAAYGQ010000166.1 GCA_012727635.1 Tissierellia bacterium
GCATAGAAACCTCCTTTATTACACTAATTATACCACAAAAAGAGCTCGAAAGCACTGATAAATCAACACTTTCGAGCTTTTAATAATACGATTTATTCTGAGTCTACCAGAGTGAATCCTATGAATAATCAATACTTTGTCTTCACTCTGAAACTCCTATAAAGGAGTTTTTTTTATCTGAGCCGCTGTTCTTGGATAGATTCTTGGGGTAGGGATTGTTTTAACCACTTCCAGGATGCGATGTTCCTCATCCCCCAGGGGATAGATATAGACATTTTCAACCTTGGCTTTTAATTCCATAAGAGCGCTCTTTGCTTGCTTAATTTCTTCATCAAGCTTTATACCTTTGTAAGCATAGAGCTTTCCTCCTACCTTTAAAAAGGGAAGACTGTACTCTAGAAGTACCGGCAGGGGGGCTAGAGCCCGTGTTAGCACGATATCAAACTTTTCCCTTAAAGGTCCTCTTCCTCCATCCTCAGCCCGGCTATGGAGAAGACTGACATTGGTAAGATTAAGGCCTTTCACCACTTCTTCAAGAAAAATGATACGCTTTCTTAGAGAATCCATAAGAAGAAATTCTGTATCAGGACAAAGAATAGCCAGGGGTATACCGGGAAAACCTGCTCCGGTGCCCAGATCAAGGACCTTGCCCTTTATTTGAGCAAAATCCATTAGCTTGGTACTGTCAACAAAATGTTTGAGATAGAATTTCTCCTCATCGGTAATGGCTGTAAGATTCATTACTTTGTTTTTCTCAAGAACCATATCTCGAAAGAGAAGAAGTTTTTCCTCTTGCTGGGGGGTCATATCAGGATGAAGTTTGTTCACGTCGCCTCCTCTTTTCAAGATAGATGAGTAACACTGTAATATCCGCAGGGCTAACCCCGCTGATTCGTGAAGCTTGCCCAAGATTGTCAGGGGCCATGGCTTGAAGTTTTTGTCTAGCCTCTATGCGCAGATTATCAATATCAAGATAGTTAATGTCCCTTGGTAAGAGCTTATCTTCAAGATTTCTAAACTGTTCCACCTGACGCATTTGCTTTTCAATATAGCCCTTATATTTCACTTCAATCTCAACCATTGCTTGAACGTCTTCCGGGCAATCCCCGGTAAGTCCAAGCTTTTCAAGGTCTTGGTAGTTCATATCCGAGCGGCGAAGGATGGTGATTATTTTTGGCGAGGAGTGCAAAATGCCAAGACCCTTTTCTTCAAGATAGGGATTAATAAGTGATAGGGGAACCAGTTTTTCTAGGCGCTCCATCTCAGTATTAAAGTCTTCCTTTCTTTTTTGCATAAGCCGGTAACGCTCTTCACCGGCTAATCCCACCTCGTAGCCAAAGCCAGTGAGGCGAAAGTCGGCATTGTCCTGGCGTAGTACCAAACGGTACTCTGCCCGGGAGGTCATCATTCTAAAGGGTTCGTTTGTTCCCTTTGTAACAAGATCATCTACTAAAACACCGATATAAGCTTGGTCTCTGTGCAAAATCAGGGGGTCTTTTCCCTGTAATTTCAAATGGGCATTGATTCCTGCCATCAGTCCCTGGGCAGCCGCTTCTTCATAACCACTGGAACCATTGATTTGTCCAGCAAAAAAAAGGTTTTCAATATCTCTACTCTCCAGTGAGAGGGTAAGAATGGTAGGATCTATACAATCATACTCAATAGCATAACCAGGACGCATAATCTTTACATTTTCAAAGCCTTCGATGCTGGAAAGAAACTCTTCTTGCACTTTTTCTGGAAGAGAAGAGCTCATTCCTTGAACATAGAGCTCATGGGTTCCTCTGCCTTCGGGCTCTAAAAACAGTTGATGACGCTCTTTATCGGCAAAACGATTGATTTTGTCTTCGATGGATGGGCAGTAGCGGGCACCGGTGCCTTTAATATTACCGCTGTACATGGCAGAAAGATGAATATTGTCACGAATAATTTTGTGTGTGGCTAAATTCGAGTAACCAAGATAACAAGGTGTGTCCTCGAAATCCAAACTATCGTTCAGAAAACTAAAGGGTATGGGCTTCTTATCGCCCCACTGAGGGATGAGTTTATCGTAGTTAACGTATTTTCCATGGATACGGGCCGGTGTACCGGTCTTAAAGCGTCTTAACTCAAAACCGTGTTTTTCCAAATTTTCGCTGAGCCGCTTGCTATTATAAAGTCCGCTGGGTCCGGAATCCAAGACCTCGTCGCCTATAAAGCATTGGCTTCTTAGATAGGTCCCCGTAGCAAGAATAACTGCCTTTGCTCTCCACTCAAGGCCAAGGGTTTTAACCCCAACTGCTTTTTTATCTTCGATAATTAGCTCGGTAACTTCAGCTTGACGTAAATCTAAATTATCCTGCTCCTCTAATACTTTTTTCATTTCCTGGTGATATTTGTATTTGTCCGCTTGGATGCGCAGCGAGTGAACGGCAGGCCCCTTAGCGGTATTTAGCATTTTTGATTGAAGAGTTACCTTATCGGCAATCAGTCCCATTTCACCACCAAGAGCGTCAATTTCCCGCACTAAATGACCCTTGCCCGTACCACCAATGGATGGATTGCAAGCAAGAAGAGAAATGGAATCTAAATTCATTGTCAGAAGCAGGACCTTATTTCCCAGTCTTGCTGTGGCTAAGGCCGCTTCCACGCCGGCGTGACCGGCACCTACTACTATGATGTCATAGTTCATTTATTTACCTACACAAAATCTGCTAAAGACTTCCCCCATAATATCTGGGTTGTTTTCACCAAGAAGAAGTCCAAGGCTCTCATAACAACCTTTTATATTCACTTCAAGGTAATCATAGGCTTCCCTTAAGTTAAGATCCGACAGGGCATCTTCGCACCAGACCAGTGCTTCCTTGAGAAGCCCGATTTGCCTTTGGTTTTGAATTAGGGGTTCACCCAAGCTCAGGCCTTTGCCAAGGGTTCTCTCCAAAATGGCTTCTTCGATGGCTATGATACCCTGTTCTTTTATTAGCGAAGCAAAAAGAATTTTATCTTGATCCACAATAGAATTGAGCTTATCTCTATCGATTGATATATTTTTATCTATTTTATTAACTATAACTAGGTATTCTCTGTTTTTTAAGAGTTCGAGCCTTTGTATATCTTCTTCGCTGAGGGCTTCGTCGGCACTGAGTACATAGAGGATAAAATCAGCTCTTTGCATGGCTTCATGGCTTCGCTCCACTCCTAGATGCTCCACAGGATCTAGGGTTTCTCTAAGTCCTGCAGTGTCGATTAGAATAAGAGGAAGGCCACGAATTTGAATTCTTTCTTCTATGGTATCCCGGGTGGTACCAGCAATATCCGTTACAATCGCGCGGCTATGGCCGCTTAAAGCATTAAGAAGTGTGGATTTTCCCACATTGGGCCTACCGGAAATAACTGTTCTGAGCCCTTCTTCCAAAAGCTTGCCTTTTTTTGAATTTTCCAATAGGCGCATCAGTTCTTCGCGCACCCTTTGCATTGCCAAAGTCAAACTTTCAAAACTAATATCTTCTTCATCTTCCTCAGGGTAATCCACAGCCAGACTTATGCCCGCTAGTAAGCCAAGAAGTATTTCACGTATTTCGCCAATCTTTTTAGAAATATCACCCCCTAAATGGGTGAGAGCCACGTCATAGCTAAGGTCGGTTTTGGCACGAATAAGCTGCATTACTGCTTCTGCCTGGGTTAAATCCAGTCGACCATTTAAAAAGGCACGCTGGGTAAACTCTCCAGGATCGGCAAGGCGTGCTCCTTCTTCAAGACAAAGGCTTAACACACGCTGAAGAGCCATGGCTCCACCATGGCAATTGATTTCCACCATATCCTCCCGAGTGTAGGTAAGGGGAGCTTTAAAATACACCGCCAAGACCTCATCAATCCACTCTTCCCCTCGGTGAATGTGACCATAATGGAGATAACGGGGTCTTTCTTCTAGATCCCCACCTCTAAATATTCTCTTTGCAATGGATAGAGATGCCGGTCCCGAAAGGCGAACTATGCCAATGGCGGCTTCGGCTAGTGAAGTGGAAATAGCACAGATCGTACTCATGGTAATCTCCTTTAAAAAAGCCCAGAGGTCTCTCTGGGCTAGCGGTTCAAAAAGATAATCACTTTGCGATAGGGATCTCTACCTTCGCTTCTTGTACTCACTTCACTGTCCTTTTGAAGAATGGAGTGAACAATTCTGCGCTCATAACTATTCATGGGGTTAAGGATGATATCCCTGCGTTGGCGTTTAGCCTTTTCTGCCATTCTAATGGCAAGTTGCTCCAAAGATTCTTTTCTCTTTTGACGATAATCTTCACTGTCAATAATCAAATGGACATAATCTTTACGATCTTTGTTTATAACAAGATTAGAAAGATACTGGAGAGCGTCGAGGGTTTTTCCCCTTCGGCCGATAACCAGCGACATATTGTCACCGGAGATGGTGGCAAACAATCCATCTTCATTGTGGTCCACATCTACTTTAGCGTATATATTCATCTTTTCCAGGGTCTCTTCAAGAAATTCCTTGGCAAGATGATGTATATTTTCTTTTTCAGTAACGCGAATCTTGGCTTCTTTTGTTCCAAAAAGCCCCAGAAATCCTTTGCTGTCATTTTCTAAGATTTCTACTTCAACGTCTTCCCTGGTAAGGTCCATTTCAATAAGAGCTAGTTCTATCGCCTCATCGACGGTCCTTCCGTTTTTTTCAACAACTCTCATGATAAATCCTCCGAAGCTACGATACGGGTGATCACCAAATCTTGCAAATACTGAATGATATTGCTAAGTGCCCAGTAAAGAATAAGACCCGCCGGATAGGATGCTCCAAAAACCAGAATCATCATGGGAAACATAATGGTCATCATTCCCATATCGGGACCTTGGGGTTTTTGAGTGGGATCCTTGGGAGCTTGCTGCATCTGAGCACTCTTGGAAGTCAGATAGGTGAAAAATGCTGCAACAATAGGCAAAATCCCTGGAAGTTTAGCTAGAGCACCGGTAAGGCTGGGAATGATATTGGTTAAAAGGTCAGGTCCTGCCATATTTGGAAGCCACAAAAAGCTTTGTTGAACGGCCTCGGCGCCAAGATAGGGGATAGGATCCCTAAGAATACGAAAAAGAACAAAAATGATTGGAATTTGTATTAGCATAGGAAGACATCCCGATGCCGGGTTAAATTTTTCCTCTTTATAAAGTTCCATCAC
>JAAYGQ010000167.1 GCA_012727635.1 Tissierellia bacterium
AGAAGAAGAACATCTACATCGGTGGCTAGGAGGCGAGCAAGATAGAGCCGGCGCTCTTCTCCACCGGAGAGGGAACGCATCTTTCTTGAAAAATCTTCTTCTTCGAAGCCTAGGCCCCTTAGGATTCCCTTTACTTTGGAATTGGCGGCATATCCGTTTTTTTCCTCAAAAAGATCGAGCTTCTCTCCATAGGTATGAAGAAGCTCGGAATTATGGGGTTCTTTTTCCAGGGCAAACTGCAGGGTGGTAATTTCTTCCTCCAGAAGGAAAATTTCTTCAAAGGCCTCCATGCAATAGGCGATAAGGGTTTTTTCTTCGGCAATAGGCATCTGGGAAAGATATCCAAGTTTAATGCCCTTTCCTAGGAAAACCTGTCCACTATCCAGTGAGAGGTTTCCTTGTATAACCCGAAGCAGGCTGGTTTTACCCGAGCCATTGCGGCCAATAAGACCAACTTTCTCTCCTTGTTTTAGCTGGAAATCCAAATTATTAAAAAGAAGTTGTTCATCGAAGCTCTTTATAGCTCCACTTACTTGTAGTGCAATCATACTACTAGTGTAGCACGCAAAGCCTTAGAGATAAAGTTGCGATTTCATGAGGAAGATTAACAAACTTTAGCGATATAGAGGAAGTATGATTTATTCTGGTAATAATGAATATATAGAGAAAAAGACGAAGAAGGCCTTTAAAGCTTGATTGTATGAAGAATGTTCAAATATATCGAGGAAAATTTAATGGATTTCTTGTCATAATATTGACATAAAGACTTTTATTTGTTAAGATTAGATTAATTTAACAAGGGAGGTCGGAAGAATGGATAAAAATATTTCCATGGCTGTGATTCGCCGCCTACCCAAATACCATCGCTGTCTTAACGATATGCTGGAGCGTGGGATTCATCGAATCTCCAGCAAGGATTTAAGTGATGTTATTGGATTTAGCGCTTCACAAATTCGTCAAGACTTTAATAACTTCGGTGCCTTTGGGCAACAGGGCTACGGCTACAATGTCGAAGAGCTCTTTTTTGAAATTTCGGAAATTATTGGACTAAGCAAGCAGTACCATATGGTAATTATCGGAGCCGGTAATCTCGGTGGAGCCCTTGCAAACTATGGTTTTGAGAAACTGGGCTTTAATGTGGATGCTATTTTTGATAATGATCCGGAGAAAATCGGCAAAAAACTTGGTAATATTGATATTCTTGATATTAATATTCTAGAGACCTATATGTCTAAAAACCCGGTTGATATTGCCGTCATTGCTACTCCATCCTCCATCGCCCAAAACATTGCCGATCGACTGAGTATTTCTATGGCAAGAAGCATTTGGAATTTTGCCCCCACGGACATCTCAGTTCCCGATGAAGTCAAGCTTGAAAGTGTTCATCTGGTTGACAGTCTAATGACCCTGGCCTATTTACTTAACGACTAATGGCTCACTATAAAAAAGAGATAACCAAGTGGCTCTATATCCTTTTGGATAAATTCTTTTTAGACGGTGCCTTTATTGATAAGCATGCTATTTTTAGTGCCCAGGAGTACTATGGTTTTATTCGCTTTGAAGATGGGATGAGTCTTACTGAGTTTAGCTTGTATTACAATGAAGATAGAAAAAGCAACCGTGCTTTTCTATCCCATCTGTTAAGATTAGGGTATTTAGAAAAAAAAGACGATCCTGAAGACAATCGAAAAAAGCTATTATACTTAACTGCCCGAGGAAAAGAGGAACAGCAGCGTCTTTTTGATGGATTCAATCACCGACTGGAAAGCATTCTCAATGAACTTAGCTTTAATGATGCAGTGGGGGTTTTAAAATTCATCTCAAAACTAAATCAAATTACAGTAGATAAGTTCAAACTCGAGCAAATTGAAAGAGAAAAAGAACGGGAAAAACTCCCCTAGGGGAGTTTTTTACATCAGATTAGGGTTTTGGAAGAGCTGTTTTAGAGGGATTTGTAATAAATAATAAGCTTTTACCCTGGTCCACTTGGAAGGATAGACAAAAAAAGAGGCAGAGCCAAGCTCTGCCTAAGTGAGTATGTGTTCTCTAATTCTAATTTTTAGGTATTATTCAGGTTGAGGTGCGTCTACAGGGCAGACATTGGCGCAGGAGCCGCAATCGATGCAGGCATTAGCGTCGATGACATAGATATCACCCTCAGAAATGCAATCAACGGGACATTCGGGAACACAGGCACCGCATGCGATGCAACTATCTTGAATTACATAAGCCATATTTGTACCTCCTTTATAATCTAAGATCATTATAGGCTTGTAATTTGGCTTCGTCTAGGCTTTAACAAGGAACAAAGTGAATTTTACTCTAAATAAGAACGATTCTCAAATAAATTATTGTTAAAATTCGTTTATTTTAGGGGATAAAAGTTAAGTCCTCTTCCCTTGATAGACTTGTAAACTAGTGTTAAGATGAAGGTATATCAAACCTAAGGAGGATTTAGTTTTGTCAAAAGCATCTGTCAATCCACTGGAAAGTGCTCAACTTCAAATAAAAAAAGCCTGTGAGGCTTTGGGACTCGAGCCGGCGGTCTATGAATTGCTAAAAGAACCTCAAAGAGTGATTGAAGTCAGTATCCCTGTAAGAATGGATAATGGCTCCCTTCAAGTATTCAAAGGATGGAGATCTCTACATAATGACGCTGTTGGCCCCGGAAAAGGTGGCCTACGCTTCCATCCCGGAGTGAACTATGACGAAGTCAAGGCTCTCTCGATTTGGATGACCTTCAAATGCTGTGTTACAGGGATTCCTTACGGCGGGGCTAAGGGTGGCGTTTGTGTAGATCCACTTACACTCTCCGACCGAGAGCTGGAACAAATTGCCCGGGGTTATGTTAGAGGGATGTTCAAATATCTAGGTGAAAAGACCGATGTTCCTGCACCGGATGTTGGAACTAGCGGAAAAATAATGGGTTGGATGGTGGATGAGTACTGCAAACTCACCGGCGCTCAAACCATTGGTGTCTTCACAGGAAAACCCGTTGAACTGGGCGGATCCAAGGGAAGAAATGAAGCTACAGGCTATGGTGTTGCCGTTGTTGCCCGTGAAGCGGCCAAGGAATTGGGCTTTGATCTTCATGGATCTCGAGTAGCTGTGCAAGGTTTTGGTAATGTAGGGAGTTTTACCGTTAAAAACTTCATTCGTCTAGGAGCAAAAGTTGTTGCCCTGGCTGAATGGGAGCCCAAAAACGGAACCTATGCCATATACAATGAAGATGGACTTGATTTTGATAAGCTTGCTGCCTATCACAAAGAGCATAGAAATCTTCTTGGTTTTCCTGGAGCCAAGGCTATGAGCCTGGAAGACTTTTGGAAAACAGAAGTGGACGTAATGGTTCCTTCAGCCCTAGAAAATGCTATTGATGTAGAACAAGCCGAAATGCTAAAGTGCAAACTGGTTGTTGAAGCGGCCAATGGCCCTACGACTCCTGCAGCCGATGAAGTTCTTAAAGCCCGGGGAATTCCACTTACACCGGACATTCTAAGCAATGCCGGCGGTGTAACGGTTTCCTATTTTGAATGGGTTCAAAATCTCTATGGTTACTACTGGACTGAAGCAGAAGTGGAAGCCAAAGAAGAAGAAGCCATGGTTTCAGCCTTTAATGATGTTTGGGCCATTAGCCGTCAGTACAATTCAACCCTTCGTGAAGCCGCCTATCTCCACTCTGTGAAGAAGGTTGCCGAGGTGATGAAACTGCGCGGGTGGTACTAAAATATGAACCCGGATTATTCCGGGTTTTTTATTGCGTATTTGCTTTATTTTAATGCTCTATAATGCTATAGTAACTATGTAATTAACCAAAGGAGGCACAATGAAACAAGAAAATTTCTTTTCAAAGTATTTTGATTTCCAGGGACACAAGACGACCCTGGGAACCGAAGTCAATGCAG
>JAAYGQ010000168.1 GCA_012727635.1 Tissierellia bacterium
CCTTATCATCAGATGTTAATATCTTGATTAAAGTGTTGAATTCCTAAGGTCGGGGAGCTTAGCCTTCCACTCCTCACAGAGTACTTGATGAACAGGATCGAGAAATAGCTTTACTACCAGCGCAGCTAACACTGTGGCGATGGCTGGCAAAACACCGAACTGGGTCGTAAGAAAAATAACAATGGCACCACCCAGGGACAAATCACCTGAAAAAATCTTTTCGTGATAGGATTTGTCATCGGGATCCGAACCACAAGTAAACTTATAGAGAGTCCCACTCCACCTTTTGAAAATTTCGCGACCAATTCTGTCAAAGTTCTCTTTGTCCATCATTGCCTCTTCGGCAAAGAACCTTAGTCCTGGCTCTATAGGAATTCCCCTAGAGGGATCTTCTTCCATTAATTTTAAGCGCAAAGCAAGTTCAATATAGAGTTCGTTTTCATCATAGTTCTCAAGCAGTTCATTTGTGACAAAATTTGCCTGGTTCATAATATTTCTCATATCAACTATCTCCTTTACCTACTATAAAATCCAGTTACAGCTATCTTTCATGGTTTGAGTTCAATTCCAATCCAATTGTCCGGTATAAAGGGTACCAACATTTTAATTATCACATAGAAAAATCCATTGAAACCTGCCAGAAAAGACCCAATCAATCCAAATAGTATGATGGCTAGATTGATTATAATTAGCACAACATTCACAGCGTTTTTTTTAAAAAAAAGAAGTAAGAAAGCGGTACTGTAGAAGCCTATCCACAACCAGTTGTAAATCCCAAAAAAGTCACTATCAACAATACCCGTAGCACTAAGTAAAAATACTATGGGTAAAACCAAACTAGAAAGCATTACAAAGAGTTTCAAAGTGTTATTGGACCGTATTTTTTCTTTATAAGTTTTTACATTTGTTTCCATGGTCTCCTGCTCCTTTTTCTAAATGCAAATTTATTTTATTACTACTCTTTGAGTTTAATTGTAATGAATGTCATGTATATATACCTACTTTAACCATGATGATAAGGTTCTATTCCATTACTAATTTTATACCCTTTCTTATTTTTTACATCGCAAAAGACATCTACCCTTTTCTTATTTTTATTTATAAAATAAGGTAATATAGTGATATCTTGGCTACAAGATATCAATCAAAGGTGCTTTTCTAGTGTTTGTTGGTCCTAAAAACTCTTTAAAAGAAACAAAGCCTGAAAGGACAAACAAAGCCGCTCTATTTCTAGTGATGTATATGTTTTACTCATTCTAAGCCATTAAAAGTTCTGCTTTAGCTTGGAATATGGATAAGTACAAGAAAAGAGGTTCCATTACATCTAGGGAGCTTCTTAAGCGATACAAGTACAAATAAAAAACGAGCTCATCGTCCCCTCTAGAGTGAGTTGAGAGAATAAATATCTTCCTAACAGGGAACAAAGAGCTCATTTAAATTATAAGCTTTAATCGAGATATGTAGCTTCTCCTTTGGTCTTAAAAATTTCTATGGGATCTCTCCTCCTAACCATACTTGCTCAGCCTAGGCACGGGGAGCAACACAATAACCTTTAAAAATCAAAGCCCCAGCCCCTCCAAGACTCCAGAGTCTTGGAGGGGCTGGGGCTAAGTGTTTCTATTTAGCAAACTCCCATAAACTTTCCACAGTGCCCGCCCAGGGCTTGGCGCCTATAAAACTTCTATCGGTAGATCCTAGGAACACGGCGCTTGAAGCCAGGTCTGTGTAAACATCGCCTCTGTAACTACAATGGGATATATAATGTTAACTCGAATATTGTATTTTCCCGTTCTGCCGCTACTTTAGGTGTAAGAGCTGAGATTGGCCCTTCATTGTAGCCTAAGCTTTTTGAGTAAAGACACCATCCCCAACAGTTCACTGGAAGATCCTATATTTATAATAGAAACTTCCCTGTTCTTCATATAGGCAAAGCTTAGCTGCATGAGCTTAAGTGATGTCTCTACTGTTTATTTCTATAAGATTCATATTTAATGGCATCAATTCTAGTGATTGCTATTAAAAGGAATCTAACACATGATCACTATAAATATGGTAACTTAGCTATTAGTGTACTTATTGTGATTTTCCGATCTACAGCTTTATTCTTCCATGGTTAAAGCTTATTTTTTATGTGTAAGAAATCATAAAGGTAACAATAACCGACAGCATACTTAGAAGTGTGCCTAACAGATAGTATTCCGAGAACTTAGGATCTTCGATTATCCTTTTGTATCTTGCAATGGATTTGGCTGTTAAGACAAAGCCTATGGCAGCATATTGGTTTTGCGAGAGCATAATCAGTATAATCAGCCTTTCTAATATCCCGATGAGCGACCCGGCCCCAGGGTGGCCCATCTCCTCTTTTTTAACCACTTCAGGTTGGTATTGATATAGGACTCTTTTAATGGTAATACTGACTGGTTTAATAATTATAATTGTCGCTAAAATCGAGCTAAAGATAAGCTCAAGATTGAGATTTAAGATATCACTAATACTTTTAAAGAAGCCAGTATACTGAAGTGTTTCTTGAAATAGCGCAATAGCTCCAGCTACAATTATGATAATAAGGATATGTATCAATTGATCCAATAGGTACAAAGAGGTCAACTCTTTATCTTTTAAAGGATATTTTCTAATGAGAATAGACTTTGACCAGTCCACTAAAAAGTGAAGTAGAGATATTAAAACGACCCACTTGAATAGGCTTAGGCTAATAATAGCTAGGATCCCTAAAGTCATGGATAAAAAATACACCAAACTGTGCACAATCAGCTTAGACAAAGACTCTTCTTTGCTCTGGGCTATTTTGTTTGTTTGAAAATAAAAGTCACCTAAAAAGTGCCCGATTAATAATAAGTTTAAAGCAACCTTAATCACTTAATCCTCTCCTTTTTCACTTAAAAATAAATTTACACTATCCATGGCTGACTTATAAGTGTAAAAATTTGCACTGTTAAGGGCTTTGTTTACACTGGATTGACCAATCTCTAGTTTTTCTGCGGCTTTATACTGGTTTTCTTCACTTTTAAGATAGACACCGATTATTTCTGTCTGTCTTAAAGTCCATTTGGATTTGAGGGCTGTACAAACAGAAAGGATAGAATTCAATAATTTATCTATCTCTGCGTTCCCCACTTGAGAAGATATTAAAATGTTTGCTTGTCTTTTAGAATACTGACTTTTGCTGCTTTGTAGATTTTCCATCATGGCCCTTGCTCTATGGTAGGCAGGTCCATCAATCTCTGATGAGTATTCATAGTTTATATCTGTACTAACTTCACCAATACCAACACCGAAGCGCAGGGCGATTGGGGCCATGGCCATTTCAATCTCAAAAATAATCTTTATAATATTATTCCTGTTTTTAAGTAAGCCTTGAAACTCATCACCTAAAACAATGGTAAACTTAGAAGCAATGTCTTCTGAATATTTTTCATTGATATCTGCCAGAATCTTTTTAAATTTAGTTTGAGCATTTTTTCTGTCTTCAATCTCTTTAGAATCTATAATGTCACCAATAATAACCGTATAATCAGTATATTCATAATAGTTTTTCATAAAATCACCTCTAGTTGTATTATATCAAAGGAAATGATTCGTTGCAAGGTGAATCAATTCGAATAATGCCTTACTTTGGCAATCATAATAGACTTGCAACCTAAGGATTAGGGCCCAAAATATAAGGTTAATACAGATGAAAAATTAGATTCAAATCTAAAAATAACGATTGTATTGATAATTAGCTAGGCTTGGGCTATGATTAGGTATGCCTAATATTTATAAGGAGCTATACTATGACAGTAAGCAGAGAAGACTATTTAAAAGCAATCTATGAGCTGGGTGGAGAGAGAAAAAAAGTTGCCACAAAGGATATCGCCAAGGCCTTAGACATTTCGCCCCCTTCGGTCTCAGAGATGCTAAAGAAACTAGAAAAAGAAAAGGTTTTAGCATACGAAGTATACAAAGGAGTCTCTTTAACCAGAAAGGGTACATTGGAAGCGGTAAGAATTAAAAAAATACATAGCCTGTGGGAAGTATTTCTAGTAGAAAAGCTGAAGTATGATCTGGCCGATGTCCATGAAGAAGCCGATCTACTCGAACATATTACAAGTAAAAAGTTAGAAGAAAGACTGGAAGCTTTTTTAGAATACCCAAAAGTATGTCCACACGGTACCCCTTTGTACCAAGATGAGTATCTCTTTGAGTACTCCCCTTTAACAGAAATTCAGCCCGGAGAAGAAGTCATCTTAAAAAGACTAGAGGATGATAAAGAATTCTTAAATAGTATATCAAATTTAGGCTTAAATATTGGGGATAAATTGAAAATCCTACAATATCTAGAGAAGGAAGATAAATATACGGTAAAAATAAATAATAGGCTAATGGATATTACAGGTATGCAAGCAAACAATATATATGTAAACAGGGAGAAATTATGAAAAAAATAATTACACTAATCCTAATAACACTGGTGCTAAGCTTATTTCTTGTAAGCTGTGGCGCCAGTACTGAGCTTGAAGAGAGCACAAAGCCCAAAGTAGTAGTTACCACCACAATCATAGCCGACTTGACAAAGGAACTGGCAGGAGATCTGGTTTCAGTGGAGGCCCTAATGGGCCCGGGAGTGGACCCCCACCTCTACAAGGCCAGTGCTGGCGACGTCAATAAGATGAGCAGCGCCGATATGGTTA
>JAAYGQ010000169.1 GCA_012727635.1 Tissierellia bacterium
GAGGTTTGGTAAATGACAAGGTGGCCTTGCTGTATTAGCTCTACAGCAAGAGCTGCCGCTAGATAGGTTTTTCCTTGGCTTACCTCTCCGGAAAAAAGAAGGTTTAGACCCTGTTCCCTCTTGAAATTCTCTACGAACTTTTGAAGGGATTCCACAATGGAGAGCATATTGTCCCGCTGGCTTATTTTATTTTTCCCTTTTTCATGGGAGTATATAGAAAAATCCATTTCTCTTAAAGAGGGCTGCTTTGGCCCCCTTTCGTATTCCGATTGGAAAATTTCTTTTGCCAGATTTTGCTTAAAGCAGATACACATGCCCTGATCGGTGGCTCCTGTATCTTTGCAGAGATCGCATTCATAACGAAAGTCTCTCGGATCACTGGGATAGCCCCTGGCTTGGAAAAACTTTTCTTTTTCCTCGTTGAAATTTTTTTCCAACTGCTCAATATGAAAGGAAACCCCTGCATGTTCCTCGGGATTTTCTATAAGCCCCCTTAGCAGCTCGAGATTCATTTTATTGTAGTCATTTTCGAGCTTTTTCAGTTGGGGATGGTTTAGATAAATTAGCTCAGTGGCACGTTTTTGTCTTAAATTCTCGATATTTCTTTTTTCTTCATAGTCTGCCCTTAGGCGGCGGCGAAGTTCTTGGAGATTCATATTTTTCTTCCTAGTCGTCGTAGATCTTCTTCTTCCTCATGATCAAAGCTAGGGGCCTGATCCTTTTCTTCATAAAGGCGCTTAAAGATGGCGTTAAGATAATTCATATTGGGATTTTGTTTTGAACGGGTAATTCGAGCAATCTCAGAGAGAATGGTTTCCAGGCTGAAATTATATTCATCCAGCCAGGCATCGATGCACTGCTTTTCGCCGATATTCGGTGAGCGGTAGGGCTGTCCCAAGGCCTTTAGAATTTCTTTATACTGGTAGCTTCTAAAGTTAATCCGTTCTTTTAATTTATCCACATCTTCCGGGGTATCAATACGATGCTGGGCCCAATAAGTAAGAAGCTTCATGGCTTCGCGATTTCTATATTTTTTCTTCTTTGCTTCGTCGTAGGCCTTGAGTACCAGTTCCCGATGGATCTCTTTGCCCTGGAGAAATTCCCCCAGGCTTTGGCATTCCATCTCACTCAGGGGTAAAGCAAGAAGGCTACTGATTTCGTTAAAGAGCTCTTGGTGCCATAGGGAATAATCAAGACTGGTGGCATTGCTTTTACTCTCGAAATTACTCTGAAGATAGATATCCCGTAGCGAAAGATAGACAACATCAAAGCTGTCGTTGTCTTCTTGGAGCAGGGTAACGAGGCCTTGTTTTTGCCAGTAACGATAGGCTTCGGCCACGCGGGCGTATTCCACATCTAGAAACTTAGCTAGAGTGGCGAGATTGGCTTCTTTTTTTTCTTGGGCGAAACGTAGACCAAGAAGATAGACTTGAAGTTCAATAAGCCCGCAGTAGGGCATAAATTCGTCAATAAATAGATGTTCTATGGCGGTAACGCCAAAGTCAAAACTAGTTGGTTTTA
>JAAYGQ010000170.1 GCA_012727635.1 Tissierellia bacterium
CGGCGCCAAGATAGGGGATAGGATCCCTAAGAATACGAAAAAGAACAAAAATGATTGGAATTTGTATTAGCATAGGAAGACATCCCGATGCCGGGTTAAATTTTTCCTCTTTATAAAGTTCCATCACCTTTGTATTATAAGTGGTTTTGTCTTTACCATATTTTTTTTGTAACTCTGCCATCTTAGGCTGCATTCTCTTATTGGCTTCCATGCTTTTTCTTTGAGAAATGGAGAGAGGAAAAAGTGCTAGTCTAATCAAAACGGTAAAAACGATTAGAGTAATGCCATAATTTCCTATAAGAGAATAGAGTTTTTGCAAAATACCTGCAAATATTGTGGTCACGTGGGTTTCTCCTCCTTAGTTTAAGGGATCATAGCCACCGGGATGAAAAGGATGACATTTGAGAATTCGCTTAAGGGCCAAATACCCACCCTTTAATGCCCCGTATTTTTCAATGGCTTCATAACTATACTGGGAACAGGTTGGGTAGAAGCGGCAGGATTTAGGTTTGTGCTGGGTTATCCTGCGCTGATAGAAGGCAATTAGGGCCAAAAATATTCTTTTCATCTTTGTATTTCTTGGAGAACTTTTTTTAAAAGTCTACACATTTGGTGGAAATCCCCCTCCGATGAACGAGCTCTTGCTACGATCACCAGATCATAACATCCTATTAAGATGTCTTCGTGCATGCGAAAGCATTCTTTAAGCCTTCGTCTGGCACGGTTTCTTACAACTGCATTGCCAATTTTTTTACTAACAGTAAAACCTACTCTATTTCTATCTCCGGTTCCCAACCGATAATAGACAACGAAATATTTAGTAACTTTGGAGTCTGCTCTACGATAGATCTCTTTAAATTCTTGATTGCTGGTCAATGAAGCTGTTTTCATTGTCGTCTCCCGGTAAGGTAAGGTACTAGGCGCTAAGTTTTTTTCTGCCCTTTAGTCGTCGCCTTTTAATAACTCTTCGGCCAGACGCTGTTTTCATACGCTCAATAAAACCATGTACTTTTGAACGTTGTCGCTTTTTAGGTTGAAAGGTTCTTTTCAAGTTTGACACCTCCTTTATTAAACTGGTCAAGTCTCCTTATTATAGCCATTTGAAGGATTAAAGTCAAACACCTAGGAAGATAGTAAATATGGAGTATTCGTAAGAGAAATCCATATTAAGTTTTTTGCTAAAAATTGAAAAAAGAAAGTTGTAAATCGATATAAAAGCTTTGGCTAGGGTTTAAATAACTTATTCTGATCATTGTTTTTTCTAAGTCTTGATCCGAAGTGTAATTATAAATTTAGCCTGCATTGTAAATCCTTACTTAATTCGGCAAAGTTTATTTATAATAAATCGGCAAAAAAAAACAAAAAAAAACACTTTTTCTCTTTCATTCTCAATTTAATCACTGATGAAACTTCACCAACTTAATTGAAATATTAAAAGTAGCCTTTTGCAAGGCTAAAGGACCTATCTAGGAAACTTTAGTTTTTTTATCTATTCTCAATTCCTTTTAAAAATCAGACTTGGCTGCTGTGGGTAAAACTAATCTTGTGGATGTTTTTTTCCTGTTCCACCACATATTGTGTGGATAACTTTTGTTTTATATCTTAACTTACTCTTTCACCCTATTTATAAAGTCAAAACTGTGGATAAGTCCGTTTTTTTCCTTGTAAGCTATCTTTTTGCATGCTACTATTGTCCTACATGTTGATAACTTAGTCTTATGCCTTGAATTTATCCCAAACCTATCTATTGTGTGGATAAGACTGTGGATAAACCCTAAGTTATCCACCGATACCCTGAGTTCATAGCCTTAATCTCTTTAAATATCTTCATCAACAGGCTGTTGAAAACATTTTTTTTATAGTTTTATCCCAAGGCAATGCTCTTTACCGGGGAAAATATGTGAATATTATTATCAGCCTCACTCTGTGGATAAGGCTGTGGAAAGGAATAAATATGCAAGCAAATGTCGCATGGGCAAAGATACAAAACGAACTGATGCTACGCTACGATAAGGTAAGTTATAATACCTGGTTTAGAAATCTCGAAGTCCTAAATGAAGATGAACATACGGTTTATCTCCTTGCTTCTAGCCCTTTTAATGGCAATGTAATTAATAGAAGAAATTATTCCCTTGAATTTCAAGAAATTTATTCTGATTTGACAGGAAATTATAAAAATTTTGCTGTTGTTACAAATGCAGATGTCAGTCATGCCCCACAAATAAAAACCGAAGAAACTCCGGATATGAGACTGAATCCTCGCTATATATTCGATGAATTTGTCGTGGGTTCCAGCAATCGGTTTGCCCAGGCCGCCTGCGTCGCCGTGGCAGAGGAGCCCGGAAAATCCTACAACCCTCTTTTTCTATACGGAGGTTCAGGACTAGGAAAAACCCATCTGATGCAAGCCATTGGCCACTATATTCTTAAAAAAGATCCCACAAAAAGGGTCATGTATATCTCCAGTGAGCGTTTTACCAACGATTTTATTAATTCTATCAAAATGGGTAAAGGCGAGGAGTTTAGGAATTATTATCGTAACAATGTAGATGTACTTCTTGTGGATGATATCCAGTTCTTAGCTGATAAAGAGCAAACACAAATCGAGTTTTTCCATACATTTAACGATTTGCACCAGGCAAATAAACAGATTGTAATCAGCTCTGATCGCCCGCCAAAGGAAATAAAGGCCCTAGAAGACAGACTCCGTTCTCGCTTTGAGTGGGGGTTAATCACAGATATCAATGATCCCGACTACGAGACCAGGGTTGCAATCCTAAAGAAAAAGGCCGAAAGAGACAACAAATTAATTTCTGAAGATGTCTATGAGTTTATTGCTAAAAATATAAAGAGCAATATAAGAGAACTTGAGGGTGCTCTTACCAGGGTAATAGCCTACTCTTCTCTTGTGGATAGGGCCATAGACATTGCTCTTTGTGAAGAAGCTTTGGCAGAAATCCTAGATAAGAGTATAATGAGAAGAATTGATAGTAATTATATTAGAGAAGTTGTTTGTAAACACTTTGGCGTCACTGAGCAGGAACTTGACTCCCCTAAACGTATGCGATCGATTACCTATCCAAGACAAATTGCTATGTATCTTATAAGAGAGATGACGGATTTATCTCTTCCAAAGATAGGAGAAATTTTTGGTAATAGAGATCACTCCACCGTTGTGCATTCCTGTGATAAAATAACTAAGGAAATCGAAACAAAAGAATCAACCAAAGAGCTTCTAGAGAGTCTAAAAGAACAGTTCTGATTTATCCCCCGAAGGCTTGGGATAAAGTGAGCCCTTTATGTGGATAAAGTTGGTTGTGGATAAGCTCGAACTTATACTTTTTTTATAAACATGCTTTTCCACGGTCCTTCTTTAGTGCTTTCAATGCTTTGAGTCACTTATTAACATATCAACAGCCCCTACTACTACTGATATATATTATAGATATGGAGGAATAATGAAGTTCACCCTTAATCAAAGAGAATTGGTCTCTGCACTGAGTATCGTAAGTAAAGCAACAAATCTAAGAACAACTATGGATATTCTTAAAGGCATACATATAGAAGCTAAGGATAACCATCTGATTATGAAAAGCCATGATCTTAGCTTGTCTATTATTATGCAAGTACCGGCCTTTGTAGAAGAAGAAGGAAGTGTACTACTGGATGCCTCACTTTTTGGAGATATTGTAAGAAAACTCCCAGGGGAAGCCATCACCATGGAAACCAAAGAAGAAAGTCTTTTTCTTATTTGCAATTCCAGCCGTTATCGCTTAAGTATGATGAATAAAGAAAATTATCCTATTATTCCTGAAATTCATGAAGGTACCCTAATAGAGATGGAGCAAGGAGCTTTTTCTTCCCTGGTGAAAATGACCAACTTTGCTGTTGGTCACGATGAAACCCGTCCTATTCTTACTGGAAGTCTTGTGGAAGTAAAAAATGCTACCATGAAAATGGTTTCCGTGGATGGATTTACGATTGCCATAAAAAATGTGCCTATTATAGAGGGGGAAGCTTGCAGCGTAGTAATCCCTGGTAAAAATCTAAGTGAAATTCAAAAGATAATAGGAATTGGCCAAGAAAAAATGGAAATACTCATTTCTTCCAACCACGTTGTTTTTAATTTTGAAGGAATTACCATTATTTCAAAGGTTTTAGAGGGTAGTTATATAAATTATGAGAGAGTCATCGATACAGGTTTTGAAACCAAGGTCGAGATTCCTACTCAGGAATTTTACAAGGCTCTGGACAGAGTAGCCCTTTTAGCCAATCGTTCAAAGAGTTATATTGTTAACTTTGATTTTAAAGACAGAGAAGTGGATATATCAAGTACATCGGAACTTGGCCTTGCCAATGAGAGCATTTCTATTTTCAATCACGGTAGTCCCATTAAAATTAGCTTCAATCCGAACTACCTTCTCAAAGCTCTACGGGTTATGGAAGAAGACAGTATGATTTTTGCCATGGGTGGTTCTCATAAGCCCTGCAAGATTACTCAAAAAGATAAGGACGACTATGAATATTACGTTGTCCCCATAAGGACGCCACAATGAAAATTTTAATAAACAGTGAACATATACGATTAGATCAACTTCTTAAATTGTCGGGTATCGTCGATAGCGGCGGTGTAGCAAAACACCTAATACGGGAAGGCTTTGTTCTGCTTAATGGCGAAACTTGCTTAGAGCGAGGAAAAAAGATTTATCCTGGTTTTGTGGTGGATATAAATATACCAGAAGAAAACATTAAAGAGAGGATAGAAGTAATTTCTGAGGAAATATAATGAAAATTCTAATATTCGAAAATTATGAAAAAATGAGCAAAGAAGCAACTCGAATCATTGCTGCACAGATACTTAGATATCCAGATTCGGTATTAGGCCTAGCTACAGGAAGCACTCCTATGCTGACCTATAAAAGACTTATTCGTCTCTGTGAAGAAGAAATTATCAGTTTCAAGAAAATAAAAACCTTCAATCTCGATGAATATTTAAAAATAGATATAAAAAACCCTGCAAGCTATCATGCTTTTATGGAAGAAGTGCTTTTTAATAAAATAGATATTGATGAAAAAAATTGGTATATACCCAATGGCAATGCCGAAGATATTGATAAAGAATGTATTCTTTATGATAAAAAAATCAAAGAAATGGGTGGCATTGATCTAATGCTCCTAGGAATGGGAAGCAATGGCCATATTGCTTTTAATGAACCCGGAACATCTTTTTCAACAAGGACCCATGTGGTTGACCTAGAAGAAAATACAATTAGAGACAATTCACGTTTTTTTGATAAGCTCGAAGATGTACCAACCCAGGCTATTACTCTGGGAATGCGAAGCATTATGGAATCAAAGCAAATCCTTTTTATGGCCTCTGGTGCAAACAAAGCTAAAGCAATAAGAGATGCCTTTGAAGGTCCCATAAGTGTAGATGTCCCCGCAAGTATCTTACAACTCCATCCCAATGCAACGATCCTTTTAGATGAGGCAGCTGCTATGGAACTGGGAAGATAAAAAGCATAAACGAAAATAATGGTTTTAAAAATCTTAATTATAGTAAAAAGTCATAAATAAAAATAAGTGGTGTAATCCTTAGGTTATGTCACTTATTTTTATTTTCCATCCATTGCAAAAACAAAAGAGAAGGACGATAAAGAAGCTGTGCGTATAGGAGCCCTGCTAAAAGATCTAGAAATACATGTTGTTTTACAAGAAGAATGGATGCAAGAATAAGTAGGCTAAAAAAAACAGAGAAGGCTTTGTATTCTAACTTCCAATTCGAGCGAAAGATAGAAAAAATAAGGA
>JAAYGQ010000171.1 GCA_012727635.1 Tissierellia bacterium
AAAAAGTATGATTTGGAGTTCAAGAAACGAGCTGTTCGACTCAGTCATTCGAGTGAGCGAACCATTCAATCCGTCGCCGACAGTCTTGGTATCAATGTCCAACTTCTCTATCGATGGCGCAAAGAACTTACACCCGACGGTGAGAAGACCCAATTATCAGAAGCTCAAGATGAAGCAACCAAACTTCGTCAACGCATTGCTGAGTTGGAAGAGGAAAACTATATACTAAAAAAAGCTACGGCCTTCTTCGCCAAACATCAGAAGTAACCACGACCCAGTGCTATCAACTGATGGAGGAAGAACCTCATTACGCCAAAGCGAAGTGGGCCAACATCTTAGGCGTTTCCACATCAGGTTATTATACGTGGATCCAAGAACGAGACACCAGAATCCCGCGAAAAGACCAGCTTCGGGCTGATGTCAAACGAATCTTTGAAGAAGGTGAAGGAGCTTATGGTGCAGAGCGGATTTGTAACATCTTGCGAACCGAGGGTGAGAAAGCGTCTTTTACTGTGGTTCGGGCGATTATGGCCGAAGAAAAGATTCGGTCCAAACATTGTGTCCGCCGGCAACGATCTCTCACCGACAGTTCAGCCGCCAGAGATGATCGCTACGAAAATCATGTGAAAAACCTGGATATCACGAAGCGTTTCCAGGTGTTAAGCAGCGATATCACCTATATCCGGACCGCTCAAGGATTTGAATATTTGTGCCAAATCATGGATGTTTACACCAAAGAAGTATTGGGCAGCGCTCAAGCAAGTCACATGAAATCGGAGCTGGTTCTGGAGGCCATCGAGCGTGCGGTCGGGCGTTACGATTTAGGCCCTGGAACCATCTTTCACTCGGATCGTGGCTCACAATATACGTCAAAACTTATCACTGAAACAGTCGCTCGCCTTGGATGGATTGCGAGTTACTCACGAGTTGGTAAACCGGGGGACAATGCCTGGAGCGAGAGTTTCTTTGCCCTTCTTAAGAAAGAAATGGTCCATGGAGCAAACTTTCAAACGCGAGAAGAGGCTCGCCAACGTCTCTTTGAGTATATTTATGGATTTTACAACACCAGGAGAAAACAGAAGTTATTGGGTTACCGAAGTCCATGTGACTTCGCTGTAAGCCTACAGACTCAATCTTTACGAAATGCAGCTTAGCATTTTGTCCGATAAAGTGTTGACGTCCCTACACTCTTCCTAATAGAACTAAAATTTTAAAGATTAGATTGTCACTTTTTTTAATCATACCTATTTCCCTATCTCTTATTAGTTTGATTCTACTTGATATATTGGAATCATAGTTTACAAAAGTATCTAATTTTTCTCTATTTTCTTGACTCATATCATTATAATATACATCTCTTAGTTTTTTTGCCATTCTAGATCTAATATTTTGATAGTCCTTGTTAGAAAATCTTTTGAACCTACCAATCCAATGTCCTATAAAATTATGTTGCGAACCTATAAGGTTGTTTTCATGCTGTCTATAGGAGAAGTATGCCTCTCTATCAAAGTATATATATGAGTCTAGGGCAGTTGCTACTCTAAACAGAGCCCAATCGTGAATATCTATATTATCGATTCCTTGTTTTTTAAAGGCCTCTAGCAAGATGTCATTAAAGACATAACTACAGCCAGGTGCAATTGCTTGGGTCAATGCCATACCTAAATTAGCATCTATAGGGTCTGTTTCCTTGAAGGGAATTATATTTAATTCCTTATCAACGGGTCGGATCCATGAGCAATATAGGGTTGGCTTGTCCTCACTAACACCTTCAAGCTTTGATATTGCTTGACTCAGTTTATTCGAATCCCAAATATCGTCCTGGTCTGCAAAAGCATAGTAGTCTGATTTTGGTGCATCTAGTATTAATTTATAGAAACTCTGTCCACAACCTATGTTTGGCTCAGAGTAATATTCTATGTTTGAGTATCTTTCCTTATATTCTTTCAATATATCCAAGGTTGAGTCCTTTGACCCATCATCTCTGATTAGTATAGATAGGTCTACATCTTCCTGATTAAGAATGCTATCAAGTTGTTCCCTTATATACTTTTCCCCATTATAGGTAGACATGAGTACTTTTATCATTTTTTCACCTCCACAAGATATCTTAATCAGCTAGTCTATAGCTGCCGTATAAACGTAATAAATCTTCTAATACTATTTCTAATGAAAAGTTCTTTGCTACTTCAAAGCTATTTTCCCCAAATTCTTTCCTTAGCTTATCATCCTCATATAATTTTACAATGGCTTCTGAGAAGCCCTCAATATCATTAGGCTTATAATTATAACCTGTTAGTTCATTGGTAGAATAATCTACTATTCCGTGTATATTGGATGTTATTATGGGTAGTCTACAGGCCATAGCTTCTAGGGCAGATAGGCCTAACCCCTCCCTATATGATGTGAAGGCAAATATGTCTGCAATATTACATAGGTCAGGTACGTCATCCCTAAAGCCTAGTATGTGTACTTGGTCTTCAATTTCAAGTTCATTACTTAGTTCCCTTAGATATTTATCCAAGATCCCTTTACCACAAATCACATAATGTATATCTTTCTTCTTTAGCCTTGCTATTGCTCTTATGATGACTTCATGGTTTTTATTTTTATTAAGTTCACCTACTGATAGAATCATAAAGGCTTCTTCTGATATTCCTAATTCCCTACGCA
>JAAYGQ010000017.1 GCA_012727635.1 Tissierellia bacterium
GTGGTATCAATACCCAGCTGTGTATCGTAATGGTGATCGTCGATCTTTTCCTCCCAGGTCATTATAGCTTTCCTTTCTTATAAAGAATCCGCCCCACTGCCATAGTTATAAGTGCACTAAGGGGCACAAGAATGCTGACGGCCGAGGCAAGGGAAGGTTTTATTATAAACAGTAGGCTCATCATTAAAAGAGGGGTTACCGCAAGCTTCCAGTTTTTAGCGATAAAAACCACTCCCAGCCCACCAAAAAGTGCCGGTAAAATATTCCCAAAGGCCGGCTCCAATAGTGGGGCTTCTAAAAGAGGGCGCAGCACCGACAGAAGAAGCATTCCAAAAAAAAGAATCAAAGTAGTCACAATAGAACTGGTAGCAATGGCCAAAGTTGAAATCACTTCACCTTCAGGGCTGCCAGGCTCAGCACCGGCTTGCTCCATGGCTTGAAGGGCGGCCGGTACCTTCATTGCTGTTAAATTTCCCGTTACAAATCCCAGATAGGCTCCTCCACTTCCCAGCATCGGCCCAAAGGTTAAGGCTTCAATGATCCCTACGGTCCAGTAGATAGGAGCTATGGCCAAGAGGCCTTCAAACACCGGCATCCACCCGGGCCAAGCATCAAAGTATATCGAACTGATTAGAGGAAAAGATATAAATAGTATTATGGCTGTAATTAAAGAGATACGGCCCCACTTATGGATCTTATTTTGATAATTCATACTTCCTCCTAAACCAACCAGTAGCTTAGTGGAATGGCAAAGGCCATGGCACCCAGCATACTCAGGGGCAATGCGTAACTCTCAAGCCAGTGCCAATTGTATCTTTTGATAAGAAATCCCCATAGGATCATTAAAAAAGCTGAAAACAAAAGGACAAATATGGGAATCATACCGCCTAGACCCTTGCCTACATCGGAAAAAACCATCCCTAAAAAGGCACTGATCATACCAATAAAAAGCGAGTCCATCATGATTTTGCTCCAGGCCTCATCCTTGCTACGCATTTTTCGCAGGCCACCGGCCATAGATTTTTGAAAAAATAAAATAACAAAGATCCCTGCGAGAATCCCTAGGGTCATGACCCAGGCCATGGCGTTAAAGGCAGCGGCACTTCCCACGGGTTGGTCTAGAGAAAGATCCATAATTTTTGCCACCGATGCCGCCGCAGGAAGCTCATAGGTAAGGGCTCCCAAAACAGAAAGTCGAAGCCAGGGTAGAGGAAGACCCAGGAATTTCGAAAGGCTTAGGAGTCCAATCAAAATGGCAAAGGCAGGGGCAATGGTAAAGACAGCAGAGCCTAGGACGGCTCTTTTAAGTATCTTTTTCTCCAGACCCAGTCTAAGAGCCTCCTTCCAGGCCTGATAAAAAAAGAATATGGACTGGCCCAGTACATAAACAATCACAATAGAGGCAAGAAGGTATAAAAGGGGATGATTTACACTAAACATTTTGACCCTCCCGGCGCAGCAAATCTGCATAAAATTCGATCATCTTATTTAGATTTTCGATGGATATATATTCGCCTCGGCCGTGCATTCTAGAAAGTTCCTCCTCGGTTACTCTACAGGGTAAAAACCGATAGCTATTGTCAACAATATCCTTGTAGTGGCGACTATCGGTTCCTCCGGTAACAAGATAGGGCGTCGGTAAAGCCTCGGGGAAATGACGGTGAATACACGCTTCCAGCTGAGTGTAAAATCTGCTTTTTACACTGGAATCCGTGGTGCCTTCTTCTTTTAAGAGAACATCAATTTTAAAATCATGTTTAAAAGAATAAAACCAAGCCATAATCTCTTCAAAACTATCTCCGGGCAAAACTCTTACATTGGCAACGCAGGAAGCTGTCCTTGGAAGTACATTTTGGGCCTGACCTGCCTCAGTCATAGTAAAGGCCACGGTTGTTCTGAGCATAGCGGCTGTTTGCTTATTCTTTGAAAGAATTCTTTTAAGAATAAAAAAATATTTATCCGGGTCCGAGAGCACTCTGCTTTCAAATCCATTTTTATAGGGAGCAATTCCCCTAAGCATAGCTTCAACAGAAGGAATTAATCTTGCTTGGCGTGGATGGTCTTCAACGTCTTTAATAAAGGCAGCCATCTTACCAATACTGGTGTGTTTTGGCGGCGTAGAAGAATGACCTTCATCGCCGCTAAAGGTAAATCGAAGGGTGCTGCTTCCTTTTTCGGCTAGTCCCACCACAGCCACATCACCTTCAATTCCAAGAGCGCTACCACTGGAAACCGCTCCCCCTTCATCTAAAACGGCTTCAAAACTCAACTTCTTTTCTTTGAAGTATTTGGCAATTTCCACGGCACCCCGGACTCCTCCTACTTCTTCATCATGACCAAAGGCAAAATATAAATCTCTGCAGGGGATAAAGTTTTCTCCTAATAAGAGTTCTAGGGCTTCAAGAAGGCCTATCATTGAAGCTTTGTCATCAAAACTTCCCCTTCCCCATATTTTCCCCTCTTCGATGGCTCCAGAAAAGGGAGGATGGGGCCACCCCTCTTCTTCTATCGCCGGAACTACATCATAGTGGGCGATAAAAAGATAGGGCTTTTTACTAGAGCTTCCACTGGGAAAACGCAGAATAAGATTATATTCTCCCACCCTTTTGACTTCTAAACGGGAGAAAACTTCGGGATAGCTCTTCTCAATGTAGCTAAGAAAGGCGGAGAATTCTGCAAAATCCATTTTTTCATAATCACTGTAGGATACGGTTTTAAATTTAACTGCGCCACTTAGACGCTCTGCTGCTTTCATTTTACCTCCTAAAAGGGTCCCAGGCCCATTTTATGGGCCAGAGTAAGCCAAAAAAGGCTGACCAAAATTAAAACGGCTTGTAAAGGAAATGTCCAACGTAGCCATTTGGGATAACTTACAACACTAAAACCTAGGCCAATCATAAGAGCGGCATTGGTTGGATACATAAGATTACTAAAACCATCGCCAAAAAGAAAGGCTTGAACAGCGATTTGTCTATTGATTTGTAAATAGTCCGTCAAGGGTAAAAGAATAGGCAAAAGCAAAAAGGCCTTGGCCGAGCCAGAGCTGATAAAGAAATTAAGAAACATAACAAGGAAAAAAAGAGCATAAACTCCACTATAGCCCTCTAGGGGGCTTAAAAATTCCACAGACTTTAGTAAGATAGTATCCATAACAAGACCCCTTGTCAAAATAAGCTTGATACTCATAGCCAGCAGGATCAAAACAATTGCAGGAGCCACACCAATCACTCCCATTATAAAGCTACTCCAGGCTTTTTTAAAATCCATTACTCCGCTGTGAATCACACTGAAAAAGGAGCTAAACAAAAAAAGTAGAGCAAGGAGCACGAATAACAGGGAGGATACAATAGGGCTAAATACACTCCATAATATAAATAGAGGCATTAATAGTAGCAGGCGTCCAAAAAGACTTAAGGCTCCGCTGAGCTTAGCAGGATAAAGAACTTCCTCAAATTTATCTTCCCTGGGCTCTTCATTGTAAACCAGAGAGCTTTTAGCTTCCTTCTCAATCGCCTTTGCATAGCGCAGCAAAAAGACTTGAAGAATTAAATAGATGGATAAAAACACTCCTAAACGAAAAAGTGTCGCTGAATAAAGTGGTAGTCCCGCAAGTTTTTGGGCCACACCCAAAGTGAAGGGGTTAAACAGCGCCGCACTAAAACCAAGTCCCGCCGAAAGAAGGCTCACTCCGAGGCCCACAAGACTATCCCAGCCCATTTTCCGGGCCAGAACAATACAAAAGGGAACCAAGATTATGAGTTCTTCAAAAACTCCAAAGGCCGCGCCGGAGAACATAAAAAAGAAACTAAGGGCAAAAAGTAGGAGAAATCGTCTTTTTTCAAAACGAAGACTGAGGCGGTCCATCATCATACTTATCATAAAAGACTGAAGTAGAATGGTAAAAGATCCACCCAAAATAAGCAGAAAAAGAAGTATTACAATGACAGTGGGCCCATCGGAGGAAAACAAAACCTCCAAGGGTGGGCTAAGGTAGCGATAAAACCGGAGCTCGGGTTTAGTAACCACTTTGTAGCTTCCCGCCACTAACATTTCCTTGCCTTCAACAATCACCCGCTCAAAGGTTCCCGAAGGCAAATGAATACTCAAAAACACAGCAAAGGCCATAAGAATTAAAAGGGCAGCTAGGGAAAGAAAAAAAGAGCGTTTACCAATGCGCAGGATTTCATCCATCATCCACCTCCTTAGGCTTGTTAATAACAAATTAACATATCTACAGGAATAATGTAAGGATATAGCCAGTATAAATGGTCCTTATTAGAATTTTTCCCTTGGCTTACTCTTTTATTTATATGTATTTTTCTGTTAAAAGGTTCTACCCTCTCTTTGCATCTAAATCTTGAATGTATTCCGTTGCCTCTTTGGCGATGGCCATAACAACTTCTATCCATTTATTCTTGTTTTCTTCACTAAATCTTTCCTTGGGTCCAGAAACAGAGATGCAGGCCACTACTTTTTGATCCGGTCCAAAAATAGGTGCTCCTACGCAGCTGACTCCCAGCTCTCTTTCTTCGTCGTCGGTGCCATAACCCTTATTTCTAATCCTTTGCATCTCTTCTCGAAGATCCTTTTCGGTGGTTAAGGTCTTTGAGGTAAAGGGTTTAAGTTCAATCTCATCCAGTATCTGTTTTTGCTTGTATTCAGGTAGATAGGCCAACAGAACCTTCCCTGCTCCCGTACAATGCAGAGGAGCTGAAGCACCTATCTTGGTAAACATTTTTAGGAGATGGTCACTTTCTTCCTGGGCAATATATACAATCTTATTATTATCTAAAACCGTTAAATTGGCAGTTTCGCCGGTTTCTAGCATTAACTTGCGAAGAAAGGGTTTCATGGCCGAAGCCAGTTGGTTTTGTCTATAGGCCAACATACCAATTTGCCATAACTTAAGACCAAGTCTATATTTTTTAGTCAAAGAATTCTGTTCAATAATACCAGCTTCTTTTAAAGTATTGAGCATATGATAGGTAGCGCTTACCCCGGTTTGCATGGCGCTGCTAATTTCCGTAACTCCTTGATCTTCTTGGGTTTGGGCCAAATAATCAATAAGAGCAAAGGCCTTTTCAACTGATTTAATTGTTTTTTTACTTTTTACTTCCACTTGTTCGCTCATTCATCCCCCTCATTTTTATTTGATTATAGCAAATAAACTTCCATTGGCTCAGTGTTAAAAGAAAACAAGCCATTAGCTACATAATGGCTTGTCATCATTTATAAATTTTAAAAATTAGAAGAACAGTGACATACCCCAGACAACGGCCATGGCCGCTATACTTCCAAGAGCCGAGGGGATTGATACAAGATCATAGCCTTCTCTCATGGGAAGATCATTGTTGGCCTTAAGGACAACCCAGAAGTGACTGGCGTTGGCATGGTAGAAGAAGGATGATCCTGCTGCAATAGCCAAAGCCGCAATAACTGGAGAAAGTCCCAGGGAAGGCATAAGGGGTAAAACAATGGCAGAACCCGTAAGTAGTGAAACCGTGGCCGAACCATTGGATACCGAGAGAAGAACCGAGATTAGGAAAGGAACAAACACAGGGGGTAAGGCGGTCTGTGCGATAAGGTTTCCTAGGAAAGTTCCAACTCCCGAGGCTTTTAAGACACCACCAAAGGCGCCGGCAGCACCGGTAGCTATAATAATAAATCCGGATTGTTCCACTGAAGCGGTAAACCATTTGTTAACGATATCCAGGCTAAGTCTTTCTCTATCCATAAATAGAGCAAGAACAACTCCGACGCTCAGTGCAAAGATAGGATGACCGATAAAGCCCAGATAAGGAATCGCTGGTGAGGCAGGATCGATAAAAAGTGACCCAAAGGAGTTGACACAAATCAGTAGAACCGGAATCAGAATACTTCCAAAGGCTAGGGCTGCATTGGGAAGAGGTCTTCCGTTGGTGCTTTTTAAAGAGAAGTCTCCATCAAGAGATGTTTCAACGTTATCCATGTGGCTAATTTCAGGATACTTTTCAAGCATACGCTTGCTTCCACACCATAGAGTGGCTACAAGGGTATAGGCAGCTGAAGCGATAAGACCAAGACCTATCATAAGACCAAGATCAGCGCCCAATGTACCGGCTGCAGCAATGGGACCCGGTGTAGGGGGAACCATAGTATGTGTTGCCAAAATTCCTGCGTTAAGAGCTCCTAGAAGAGCGACAAGAGGAATACCACCACGGGCTGAAAGGGCTCGTGCTACCGGTGACATAATGACAATAGCTGAGTCACTAAATACCGGAATGGATACGAGATAACCTGTAATCGCCATGGCAAGCTTAGAGTTTTTCCTACCAACCCATTTAAGGATGGTGTTGGCTAGAACCAAGGCACCACCAGTATCTTCAAGAATAACACCAATGGCGCAACCTAGGATAATAACGATACCGATATTGCCAATTGTGCCACCAAAGCCGCTCATGACGGTGGGAAAGACATCGGAAATCGGGAAACCGAATCCGATAGCGCCAAGAACAGCAGTCAGTACCAGTGCATAGAAGGGATGCATCTTAAAGCGCATGATTAAAACAATTAATCCGATAAGGCATAAGAGCATTACTACTAAAGAACCAAAACCTGCTTCCATAAATTTTCTCCATTTCTTTTTTTGCTTTTATTTCCAAACCCTTTTATAAGGGTTTATGGACTATTTTTGTGTGAACAAGGTTTTCGAACTTGTATTTAGTCAAAAAGGATCAGGGCAATATACTCCAGGTTATCCTCTCCAACATTTTCAATGGCATGGCCGGAGCCATTGGGAGTGAACATAACGTCCCCCGCTTCAAGATAATGTTTAGATCCATCATCTTCTGTAACCATGGCCTTACCCTTTAGGATATAGTAGTTTTCGAAATCTCCATTGTGAACATGAAAACCGATGGAGCTTCCCGGTGTCAACATACTGATTGAAAAAAGTCTTCCCGTGCCCGCTGCATCTTCTTTATCAAGAAAATGTGTGAGCTCAACTTGACCTTTACCCCCAAGAAATTCTTTGTTGACTTGCCTTTTAAGTTCATGACTTCTTTTGATCAATTTTAATTCTCCTTATTGCTTCTTATTTAAGAAGTTCACGCAGTAGCGTTGTAACGCCTGCGCCGAGATTGTCTTTTTTACCTAGTTTATAAAGTGTTCTTTCAATGGCGGCAATGGCACTGACCATATCATGGGTATCAATATTTCCCATATGACCCAGTCTGAACATTTTGCCCGCGTATTCACCAAGACCACCGGCAACAACGGCACCTTCTTCAGCCAATACTTTTCTGAACTCTACATCGTTGATTCCTTCAGGATATATTGCATTGGAGAGGGTGACCGCTCTAACTTCCTCTTGGGCTAGGAGTTCAAAGCCCATAGCCACAAGAGCAGCTTGCATGGCCTTAGCGTTTTTGTTATGTCTTGCATAACGGTTTTCAATGCCTTCTTCTTTGATGATTTCTACAGACTCTTTAAGAGCCCAAAGCATATTTACTGCAGGAGTGGCAAAGTATTTTGAAGTATCCTTCATAATAGGAAGCCATTTATCAAAATCCACATAATACTCAGGAATTCTTCCGATTTCTTCTTTTCTTGCCAGAGCTTTTTTGCTAGCCCAAACAATGGCAAGGCCAGGAGCAACACCAAAGGCCTTTTGGGTTCCTGTTAGGAGAATATCAATGTTCATCTCGTCGATATACTCTGGCTCAGCTGCTGTAGAGCAGACACCATCAACAATATAAATCATTTCAGGATAATTCTTAGTAATTTCACCGATCTTATCAATGGGAGCGCACACGCCGGTTGAAGTGTCAACGTGAGTTACCGTCATTGCTTGGTAGGTCTTTTCTTTTAGTTTAGCTTCAATCTCTTCTAGGGGAACAATTTGACCCCAGGGGCTGCTTAGAACATCAACATTGATGCCTTTTCTTTCAGCAAGATCTATAAA
>JAAYGQ010000172.1 GCA_012727635.1 Tissierellia bacterium
TGCAAAGACTGGCAGCGACGAAGCAAATAGATTTGAAGATTAGTAAATCGGTGTTAAACTAGGGAAGTATTGAATTATACTTGTCATCATGATAATATGAGTTTATAAAATTGATAGCCCTATTCATATATCTTACTAGAGATATATTCCTTTTTAGGCCTATAGTAAACGCTTACTATCCAACAAACTATTACTCTACAGCTCTTATAATGACAATCAAATCTGTTAAAGAAGAAAAAACAACATTTTGGCTCGGACAATCTATAAAGAAAAATAGATTTCCACAAGAAAAGAAATAAGGAGACGAAAAAAAATGAAAAGACTTTTAACTCTTTTACTGGTAATTGCTATGATGGCAACACTGGTGACAGGCTGCGGATCTAAGGATGAACCAGCTGCTGAGGGCGATGCAGGAGCACTTAAAATAGGTGTGCTTATTTACAAGTATGATGATACCTATATTTCAACTGTTAGACAAGCGCTGGAAGCAGAAGGTAGTGCAGATGGCGATGTAGAACTTATTATGAACGATGGTCAAGGCGACCAAGCCAAACAAAATGACCAACTTGATATTCTAATCGAGAAAAAAGTTGATGCACTGATCGTTAATATCGTTGATATTGGTGCGGCTAAATCTGCCATTGAAAAAGCAGAAGAAGCAGGAATCCCTGTTGTATTCTTTAACAGAGAGCCCGATGAAGATGTACTAAAGGCCTATGACAAGGTTAGATTTGTTGGTACCAAGCCAGAAGAAGCCGGAATTATTCAAGGCGAGATGATGGCTGAAGTATGGAAAGAAGGCGGCTACGACAGAAATGGCGACGATGTTCTTCAATATGTCATGCTCAAAGGCGATGCTGACAATCCAGAAGCCATAGCAAGAACAGAATATTCCATTAAGACCTTAAATGACAATGGAGTTAAAACAGAAGAACTGGGCCTACAAGTGGCTAACTGGGATACTGACAAGGCCTATGCAGCAGTGGAAGCCTGGCTTGGTAAAGATGGCGAGAAAATTGAATTTGTTGTAGCAAACAATGATGGTATGGCCTCAGGTGCAATCTCCGCTCTTCAAAATGCTGGATACAACTCAGGAGATGATGATAAATACATTCCTGTATTTGGTGTTGATGCCACAGAAGAAGCCGTAAACCTGATTGGAAAAGGCGAAATGACCGGTACGGTTAAACAAGATGGAGCTGGAATGGCTAAAGCAGTTTTTGCCCTAGCAAAGAATGCTGCCCAAGGAAAAGACTTCTTAGAAGGACTTTCCTACGAATATGACGAAACAGAAGTTTCAGTTCGTATCCCCTATCAAGCCTTTAAATAAGATAACTTACTAATAGAAATAGACCAAAAAGATGAATCGCACATAAAAATACAAGTTTTCTGTGCGATTCTTTTTACATAAAAACTGAGTATAAATGAAAGCTTTAGAAAAGTGGTGATAATATATGACAGAAAATAATTATCTATTAGAGATGAAGGGAATTTCTAAGGAATTTCCAGGCGTTAAGGCCCTGGATGATGTTAGCTTTAGGGTGAAGGCAGGAAGCGTCCATGCTCTTATGGGAGAAAATGGGGCAGGCAAATCTACTTTAATGAAGATTCTTTTTGGAATATATAAAGAAGATGCCGGTACCATTTATATTGAAGGGAAAGAGACGGTTTTTCCCAGTCCCAGAGCAGCCTTAGAAAATGGTGTATCCATGGTTCACCAGGAACTAAATCAGGTCCTGCAAAGAGATGTCATGGACAATATTTTGCTAGGAAGATATCCACAAAAAGGAATATTTATTGATCAAAAGGCCATGTTCAAATTCACAAAGGATATATTTGATGATTTAAACATAGACATAAACCCCAAGAGCAAGCTAAAGGATCTTTCGGTTTCAGCAAGACAAATGGTAGAAATAGGAAAAGCAGTCTCCTATGAGGCTAAAATCCTAGTACTGGATGAACCAACCTCCTCCCTTACCCAGCAAGAAGTAAAACATCTTTTTAGAATTATTAACCTTCTTCGGGATAGAGGATGCGGAATTGTCTACATCTCCCATAAGATGGAAGAAATACTTGAGATATCCGATGAAGTCACGGTGATGAGAGATGGCAAATGGATTGCTACAGAAGATGCCAAGGATTTAACCACAGACAAAATTATTAGTCTTATGGTAGGCAGAGATCTTACCAACCGATTTCCTCCAAAAACCAACAAACCAGAAGATGTCATATTGGAAGTTAAAAATCTTACAGGAAAATACCAACCCTCGGTGAAAGATGTGTCTTTTGAGCTAAGAAAAGGAGAAATCCTTGGAGTAGCAGGCCTGGTAGGAGCAAGAAGAACAGAACTACTAGAAACCATATTTGGAATAGCCACTCATTCAGAGGGAGAAATCCTCTTAGATGGAAAGCATGTGGACAATAAAGATTCTGCTACTGCCATTAAAAATGGCTTTGCTTTACTCACAGAAGAAAGAAGAGCAACAGGAATATTCGGAGGTCTGGATATTAAGTTCAATTCCATCATTGCCAATATCGATGGATATTCAAAATATGGTGTATTAAACGACAACAAGGCAAAAAATGATACCAAGTGGGTCATAGAGAGTATGAATGTTAAAACACCTAGCCAAAAGACCTTAATTAAGTCCCTATCCGGTGGAAACCAACAAAAGGTTATTATCGGAAGGTGGCTACTCACAGACCCGGAAGTTCTTTTGTTGGATGAACCGACTAGAGGGGTAGATGTAGGAGCAAAATATGAAATATATCAGCTTATCATCGAACTAGCCAATAAAGGCAAGGGTGTAATATTTGTATCATCAGAAATGCCAGAACTGCTGGGAACCTGTGATAGAATCCTTGTTATGTCAAATGGTAGAGTAGCCGGGATCGAAGACACAAAGAGTTTAGACCAAGAAAAAATCATGAGCTTAGCAGCGAAATACCTGTAAATAGGGAAGGTGTATGAATATGGATAAATTAAAAACGAAACAGTTAAAAGAAGGCTTACTGGATTATGCACTTTACATTATATTGGGGATCATGATTTTAACCGTTATCATTATTGATCCTAAATTTGTATCAATAAAGAACTTTACCAACATACTAAGTCAGGCATCCACAAGGGCTATTTTGGGCATGGGAATTGCAGGCCTAATTGTTCTTCAAGGCACAGACCTCTCAGCAGGAAGAATATTAGGTCTCTCAGGAATTGTGGCAGCCTCTTTACTACAAGATATAAACTATGCAGCAAGAATGTATTCTGATTTACCAGTTTTGCCCCTGATCCTTCCGCTTTTTGTCTCTATTGCTATAGGGGTCACTTTTTCAGCCATAAACGGCTTTGGGGTAGCAAAACTCAAAATGCATGCTTTTATTGTAACCCTAGGTACCCAGCTGATAGCCTATGGTGCCGCCCTGATCTACATAGACAGACCGCCTCTAGGAGCCCAACCCATTGCAGGACTTGATGAGAGATATACGGGTTTTGTCCGGGGGTATTTTAAGATTGGAATCGGAGAAAACACCTTCCAGCTACCCTATCTGATTTTATATGCAGGCATTATTGCCCTGGTTATGTGGTTTGTTTGGAACAAAACAAAATTAGGAAAAAACATGTTTGCCATTGGGGGAAATCCCGATGCTGCCGCCGTATCTGGTGTAAATCTATTTAAGAATATTATGTATGTATACATCATCGCCGGAGTTCTATACGGGATTGCAGGATATCTTGAGGTAGCCAGAATTGGTTCAGCCACCAGTATTACAGGACAGAACTATGAACTGGACGCCATCGCAGCCTGTGTAGTGGGGGGGGTGTCTTTTTCCGGCGGAGTCGGTACCATTCCCGGTGTTCTAATAGGCGCTGTTCTACTGCAGTTTATAAACTATGGACTAAACTTTATCGGTGTCAATCCCTACTTACAAATCATCATCAAAGGTATAATTATAATCGTTGCTGTTTCTATCGACGTTAGGAAGTATATAGAAAAGAAATAGAAGGGCAAGCCATGATAATTACAATACATGAAGTAGCAATGGAGGCGGGAGTTTCCATTGCTACGGTTTCAAGAGTAATAAACAATAATTATCCAGTAAA
>JAAYGQ010000173.1 GCA_012727635.1 Tissierellia bacterium
CTGTTATGGAAGGGGGTACCTATGAGTACAATTACACTAATATTTACAATCATATTCTTAATAGCCAGCCTTGTTCTTATTGTCAGTGTATTAATGCAATCTGGGAAATCAGCCGGGTTGAGTGGCTCCATTGGTGGAGGCGCAGAGCAACTTTTTGGAAAACAAAAGGGACGCTCCATGGATGCAATGTTTGAAAAAATGACAGCAATTGCAGCGGTGGCTTTTATGTTGAGCGCTATTATTCTTTTAGTACTGCAAAAGTACAATTAATCGTGAGGTAAAAAATGATGGACTTTCTGCCAATTATCACTGGCCTTATTGCCTTGGCCTTTACTTACTATTTGATCGTTACAAAAATTAATCCTGTCAATCCTGGGAACGCGAGAATGCAAGAAATCGCCGGATATATTTCCGATGGTTCTATGGCCTTTATCAAAAGAGAATATATGTATATCGCTGTATTCTCCGGAATTCTTTTGGTTCTTCTGGCCATAGGCATCAATGTACCCACAGCTGTGGCCTTTGCTATTGGTACCGTACTTTCAGCTCTTGCCGGATTTATTGGAATGCGTATCTCTACTCGCGCCAATGTGCGCACAGCCTCGGCGGCCATGAGTGATGGAATGAACCGTGCTTTAGGTGTTGCCTTTGGTGGCGGTGCTGTTATGGGTATGAGTGTAGTTGGTCTGGGCTTTTTAGGACTTGGCATTGTGCTTCTTATTTATCCCGGTCGCTACGATATAGTTACAGGTTACAGCTTAGGTGCTTCTTCTATTGCTCTGTTTGCCCGTGTTGGTGGAGGTATCTATACCAAAGCCGCTGACGTTGGAGCTGACCTTGTAGGTAAAGTTGAAGCGGGAATTCCTGAGGATGACCCAAGGAACCCTGCTGTTATAGCTGACAATGTTGGCGACAATGTTGGTGATGTTGCCGGTATGGGAGCAGACCTTTTTGAATCCTATGTTGGAAGTATTATTGCCAGCCTCACCCTAGGTGTTGCACTGGGAATTGCCGGAGCCGTTGAGTTTCCCATTGCCTTAGCTGCCGTAGGGATTATCGCATCCATTATTGGTACGTTTTTTGTCAAAGCAAAGGACGAAAGCAATCCTCAAAAAGCCCTGGCAATGAGTACTTATGTGAGTAGTATTATTGTGGCTGCCGCAGCCTTTTATCTTAGCAATCATTATTTTGGAAATCTGAATGCAGCCTATGCTATTATTGCCGGTCTTGTCTCGGGTCTTCTTATTGGAAAAGTCACAGAGTATTATACCTCCAGTGACTTTAAACACGTAAAAGAAATAGCCCATCAGTCTCAAACTGGAGCGGCTACTACGATTATTAGTGGTCTTGCCGTGGGAATGCTTTCCACAGCCCTACCTATTCTTTTTATCAGCGCAGCTATTCTTATTGCCCACTACTTCCAAGGCCTATACGGCATTGCCTTAGCTGCCCTGGGAATGCTCAGTACTGCTGGAATTACCGTGGCTGTCGATGCCTATGGTCCTATTGCTGATAATGCCGGTGGCATTGCAGAAATGAGTGATCTTCCTGAATCGGTACGTGAAATCACCGATAAGCTCGATGCAGTTGGAAATACCACAGCTGCCATTGGTAAAGGGTTTGCTATTGGCTCAGCTGCACTAACGGCCCTTGCTCTTTTTGCTTCCTATGCTCAAACCGTTGGGCTGAGCACTATTGATATCCTTGATCCTAAAGTGACCGTGGGATTATTTATTGGTGGGATGTTGCCCTTTGTATTCTCAGCACTCACCATGAACTCTGTTGGCAAAGCGGCCAATCATATGATTGAAGAAGTACGTCGCCAGTTTAAAGAGATTCCAGGTATTATGGAATACGAAGCAACACCCGACTACGCTCGATGTGTTGATATCTCTACGGCTTCTGCCTTAAAAGAAATGATTCTTCCCGGAATTATGGCTGTTGTCGTTCCTCTTATAGTGGGTAAAACTCTTGGCACAGCTGCCCTAGGGGGACTCCTTGCAGGAGCCCTTGTAACGGGCGTTCTTATGGCTATATTTATGGCTAACGCCGGCGGTGCCTGGGACAATGCTAAGAAATATATCGAAGAGGGCCACTATGGCGGTAAGGGCTCCGATGCCCATATGGCGGGAGTAGTCGGCGACACTGTCGGCGATCCTTTCAAAGACACATCGGGACCGTCCTTGAATATCCTTATTAAACTGATGACCATAGTTTCACTGGTATTTGCTTCCATATTCTAAAAAAAGCCCCTAGGGGCTTTTTTTATTGACTGACATGCTATCTTAGGGTAGAATTTTTTAGTGGTAAGGTTATTAAATAAGACGGATTTGAGTGAGGTTAGAATGAAATTAATGGTTTTTGCCGGCAGCGCTGAAGCAAGAAGATGGATCAATCATGGCCGCCGTAGGGATTATGAGCAGTGGGTATTTGTAAATACAGATTTTGGAAAGGATCTTCTTCCTGAGCAAGGAGACAACTTAAGAATATTCGTTGGAAAAAAAAATAAAGAAGAAATAAAAAATCTTCTTCCAGAAGACTGTCTGGCTATAATTGATGGTTGCCATCCTTTTTGTGAGAGCTTTAGTAATGATTTAAAGGCTTTGGCCGATGAAATCGGTGTAGAATATTTCCGCTTACTCCAAGAGGAAAAAACTCCCGATGGAATTGAGGTAGTCAATAGTTATGAAGAAGCAGTGGCTTATCTTGAGAAAACATCGGGAAACATTCTTTTAACCACGGGAATTGATAGTTTGAGGTATTTTGTTAGTTCCAGGCTTCATCTTCGCATCTATGCTAGAATTGAACCCAATCCTGAAGTGGTTCAAAGAGCCGTTGATCTGGGTCTGGGCTTTAGACAAATTCTGGCGCTCCAGGGACCTTTTGGTTTGGAGATGAATGAAGCGATGATTAATCAATATAAGATTAAAATCATGGTCACTGGTGAAAGTGCTTTGCAAGAAGCAGTGGAAGAAAAGGCCCTTGCCGCTAAAAAAGCGGGAATCACTCTGGTTGTCGTTAGAAATACCGACGAAAAGGGATATTTGCTTTATGAATTAGAAAAGAAGATTGAAAAACTTGCACTGACATTTTGAAAATATTGTTAAGGTAAATTAGTCTTGCTCTTTGCTCTTAAGATCTTGAATCCATTTTTGAATTTTAGAAGAAAGAAATAAATCAATTGAGCCCAGTATTAGAGCTATTATAAAATAGGTTCTGGCCGATGCTCCTGATATAAATCCTAGACGCTCAAGAAAAAAGAGCAGAAAAAACAATGGGACAAGTACCAGTAAAACAACAAACAAGGAGCGTAAGAATTGGCTCTGCATTGAGGGAACCTCCTAAGATTATTCTGTGCTTAGTTTATCACAGATAAGTCTAAAAAAAAGTATTTCAGCTTATGAAAGGAGCCAAAAGTGTTTCCGAGCTATGAAGAAATGGGCCAGATTCTTGATCAATTGGCAGAGGAGCTCCCAGAAGTTTTCTTTGA
>JAAYGQ010000174.1 GCA_012727635.1 Tissierellia bacterium
GAAAATGGGAGCTGCCTAGTTACGTCTCACTAAATCCTATAAAAAACAAGGAGACCCAAGAGATACTAATTGCACAGTAGAGTAAATGGTAGTAATGAAAAAGCGACAACTATGTTGACAAATACCGCATTGGAGTAGCCATATCTAGGAAAGTTGTCAGATAAATCGTTCCATCACTACAAGGCACATAGGTGATGTCAGTGACAAAGATGCTTCCAGGCGTACCACAGTCAAAAGACCTGTTCAAAAGATTTACTCTAAGTAAGTTTTCTTTGGAGAGAATCTGCAAATGGAACTGCGTCTTAAGTGATTTGCTATATGTTTTTCTCATCGCTATACTCCTATGTTCCACTGGTAACTTAACTTGATGTCAAGAGAAGTGCAGCATAACCAGTAGCATAACCAGAAGTTATCATTATTTTGAATTTTTATTCACTGAAGAATTTCGATTTCTTTTTTCTTTCTAATTCTATTTTCTTCTATGGATCTGTATTAAGTAAGATAATCCTGCCTATTAAATCGTTGTATGTCTGCTGTGTTGAATGACGAAGTGTAATAGGAGGAATCTTTTTCTCCAAAACTCCACAATACAGTCAAGCTTTATGTCCTCTTCTTTTCTTCGTGTTTTTCTTGTTTTACTTAGTAAATAATCTTCCTATTTTGTTACTACTGGAAGGGTTACAATAAATAAAATTGCCTAGATAGTGTAACCCATCTAAGCCATATAAATTATAATATCATCCCACGGAATTCTATTAAGCGGTTCATAAATTGATCGTTTAGAATGTTAACCTAAAAAGCTTTAAAACTTCTAGTAGCTTGATAACTTAAAGGCTACATTTATACACTATATCTTTTGATATTATTATTTTGATAATGTAGGGTAACTCAAAAATAAGGACTTTTTGATCTGTCTTTGTCTTTTTGTAAAAAATATGTTGGCGCGAAAAGTCTAAGTTATCTATTTGAGGACGCCTTTTAATTATTATATAAATGCATAGATATTTATAAACCAATTAAGGTTCTATAAAATCAGACAAAAATACGAAATAATAGAAAAAAAATAGATATTCACGATATTAGTTAATCAATAGGATGATAAATGAACGAAAATATCATGGCATCATAGTTGCTTCATATGATAGTAAGATATTAATAATTAAAATTTATAAAAATGTATTTAGAAATAGTTAGTAGGGTTGATACTTTTATAGAGTACAGACAGATTCCTAAGTCTGGTAATTATCGATGGATATAAGTAAAACTTTAATGATGACCAGTCAATCCAAGTAATTCTTTAAGGTATACTCCATAAATTAAAAATACTTATCTTTAGCACCATTAAGTTGAAGAATTATTTTAAATAGATTCTAAATACAATGAATCAGACAGTAGGGCTCAAGGACTAGGATCGAGAGACTTTAGGAGGTAATTTTGAAAAAAATCCCATTTGTTAAAATGAATGGATGTGGAAACGATTTTATCATCGTCGACAACCGCAAAAATGTGCTAGCTAGCATAGATCTTGAGAAGTTTATACCCAAGATATGTGCCAGGAGAATTTCTGTTGGAGCCGATGGTTTTATGATGATAGAAAACTCCAATAAAGCTGACTTTAAAATGAGGTATTTCAACGCCGATGGCAGTGAGGGTGAGATGTGTGGCAATGGGGCACGATGCTTGGCGAAATTTGCTTATTTAATCGGTTCTGCTAAAGAGAATATGTGCTTTGAGACTATAGCTGGAATATATGAAGCCCAAATTCTTGAAGACGGCAGAAGATTGAAAGTGAAGTTTCCTTCTATGGATTTAGAAAGTATAAAGTTGAATCAAGTGGCTAGCTTTGAAGGCTTTGAGAAAACATACCACTACGCCCCTGTAGGTGTCCCACATGTTGTTTTATTTGAGGAGGGTTTATCAACCTTAAAAAAGGAAACCATTTTAACTAAAGGTCGTGCGATCAGATTTGACCAAGATCTCTTTCCATTAGGTACCAATGTAAACTTTGTCAACATAGTTGACGAATATAACATTGACATAAGGACCTACGAGCGAGGGGTGGAGAATGAAACATTAGCTTGTGGGACAGGCTCGACAGCAGCAGCAATAGTGAGCTTTTTATTAGGCCATACTAAGTCCCCAGTTCATGTACACAACCCAGCTGGGGTTCTTACTATATATTTTGTGGTAGGCGAAAAAACCATCTATGAAATCTACATGGAGGGAGAGGTTAAGCTAGTAGCGGAAGGAAATCTGCTTCCAGATGCATGGGATTAATAATGACTAGAGGTTCTTACACTTAAATCTTAAATCATTAGTGTATCCTGGGAAGATATGATAAATCAATTTTAGGAAGGGAGGATATACACAAACTCAACTTACCCATAAGGAGTCGTCGAAAGGAGCGATAAACTAAGATTTCGATTTATAAAAGTTAATGACGTAATTTGTTTTTACTTAAAAATGGGTCTTAGGAAGTGTTACATGACATTAAACTGAAAATACGAAAGGAAGTACATAAATGGTCAAGTTAAAAGATAATGGTAAAAAAAGATTTGAAATGCCCAATGCTTATGTCATATTAGTTTTTATTATACTGTTTGCATCAATTGCCACATGGCTGATCCCTCCAGGTGCTTTTGAATATGAAAAAGTAGACGTTCAAGGCACAATGAGAAATGTAATAGTGCCTGGAACTTTTGAATATTTACCAGCCGAGGAAGCTAATCCAGTAGGGCCATTAGGATTTCTAAGTTCTTTTCACAGAGGACTAATAAGTGCTTCAGAAGTGGTTTTCTTATCATTTTTAGCTTATTCATCCTTTTATTTAGTGATGCAAACCGGAGCAATGAACGCAATGATTGGTGGATTATTAAAGCGATTCAGTGGCAAAGAAAAATTAGTTATTCCTTTATTTTTCATCGTTTTTGCACTAGGAGCTTCCATTCTAGGTATGTGGAGTGAATTTTACGGATTTTTCCCAATTATGGTAGGCTTAGGAACGGCACTTGGCTATGATGCAATGGTGGGCTTTGCCATTATACAGCTAGGGATCGGTGTTGGATTTGCTACATCGATTATGAATCCCTTTACTGTAGTAATAGCTCAAAGTCTTGCTGGCTTACCAATATATTCAGCCTCCGGATTTAGAATTATCGTCTCAGCAGTGATGTATGCTATCAGTATTTGGTGGATTTTTAGATATTGTAAAAAAATCAAAGACGATCCAACCAAGAGCATAGTTTATGGTGATGTATCTGCTCACCATTTTGATCGAGAAGAATTAATCAACTTCAAATGGAAAAGAAGCATGTTTATATACTCTTAGAAATGTTTTTGGTGATCACTGTCACTATATATGGAATGATTAAATTAGACTGGGGTGTTGTTGAACTTTCTGGGATGTTCTTATTTATGGGAGTTTTAGCCGCTCTTATTAATGGGTGGAACGCCAATAAGATTGTAGAAGAATTTTTTAAAGGTTGCAGTCAAATAGCCTATGGTGCCATGATTGCAGGAATTGCAAAAGCCATACTTGTGGTGCTTCAAGATGGTATTATTATTGATACCATTATAAATTCTTTAGCAATATTCCTTTCAAATTTACCACCCTCTATTACAGCTCAAGGTATGCTGGTAGTACAAACTGTTATAAACTTCTTTATGCCGTCGGGCTCGGGACAAGCTGCTACCGTAATCCCAATTTTAGCACCGGTAGGTGATTTAGTTGGAGTCAATAAACAAATAACTGTGCTGGCATTCCAATTTGGTGACGGCTTTTCCAACCTTCTTTGGCCTACATCAAACATCGCAATTGGTTGTGGTCTAGCAGGTATCCCAATTAACAAGTGGTGGAAATTTTTTGTCCCTCTATTTGGCATACTGTATGTTGCACAAATGGCCTTTTTACTTATTGCGACAATCATTGGTTTATAAAGGATATCAAATGAATCTAGGTAAGCGAATCTTACCTAGGTTCACTTTATAAACAAGATAAGAGGAAATGTGAACGATATAAAAGAAATGGTAAAAGCGATTGAAGAAGAGATAATAAATATCAGGCGTTATCTACATAAAAATCCAGAGTTAAGCAATCAAGAATACCGTACCATGGACAAAATAAGTGAGACTTTGAGGACTTGGGGAATAGAACATGAAAAAGGAATTGCTAAGACTGGTATTGTAGGTATCATTCGCGGCAAAAAACCTGGTAAAACTGTAGCCTTAAGGGCCGATATCGATGCATTACCCATAGATGAAGCCAATGAAATGGAATACAAAAGCCTTAACGAAGGCGTAATGCATGCTTGCGGGCACGATGCACATACGGCAATCCTTTTGGGTGTAGCTAAGATATTTAAACAAATGGAAAACGAGCTTGAAGGCAATATAAAACTTTTCTTCCAACCGGCCGAGGAAACCACCGGTGGAGCAGACAGAATGATAAAAGAAGCCTGTCTAGAAAACCCTAAAGTAGATTATGTTTTGGGTTTACATGTCTCACCGGATATAGAAGTTGGGAAAATCGGAATAAAGTATGGTAAGTTTTATGCAGCTTCGGATATGCTCACCATAGTGGCAAAGGGCAAATCATCCCATGGTGCTAGTCCCGATAAGGGAATCGACCCCATGATTATTGCAGCTAATATTATATTATCTTTGCAAACTATCGTCAGTAGAAATTTATCCCCCTTCAATTCAATCGCCTTGACAATAGGAGAAATTTCTGGAGGCACCCAGGGAAATATTATAGCTAATAGAGTACAAATGAAGGGTATACTTCGAACCTTGGACAATGAGACTAGAAGGTATACAAAAGGACGTATAAAAACCATAGTAGAGAAAGTAGCCGAATCCATGGGAGGCCAAGGTGAACTCATTGTTCATGAGAGTTATCCTCCACTAATCAATGATGACTTAGTGGTCGATATAGTAGAAAAAACCGCTAAAAATATAATTGGCCAGGAAAACATTATATACAAAGAATTTCCCAATTTAGGGACCGAGGACTTTGCCTATTTTGCCCAAGAAGTTAAATCATGCTTTTTTGAAATCGGGTGCAGAAATGAGAAACTGGGCTACGTTAACGACTTGCATAGCAATAGTTTCAACATAGATGAAGGATGCTTAAGCTTAGGCATATTACTCCAGATCGAAAATGCATTGGCATTACTAAAACAATAATTCAAGGAATAGACGAAATTGGCTGTTCAATAAGAGAAGATGTACAATTATTACTAAGGAAGCTTAGGAGATAAAGGAGGAAACACTTGTATGATATAGTTTTAAAAAACGGATTGGTAATAAATCCTGAAGATAAGATAATGAGTGTACTCAACCTAGGAATTATCGGAAATAAAATCAGCCGAATCACCTCAGAGGAAATTTGTGGGTTAAAAGAATATGATTGTGAAGGCCTAGTAGTTTCACCGGGCTTTGTCGATGCCCACGCCCATGAGGATTCCTATGATGAACAAGAGGGTAAGTTCAAACTCGACATAACTCTTAGTATGCTAAAGATGGGCGTTACAACCATTTTAGGAGGGCAATGTGGCATTGGTCCCAAAGACTTGTGCCAGTACATGGATGCTTTAGACCAAAAAGGACATCCTGTAAATGTAGCTATGTTATCGGCCCATGGCCCTTTAAGGAATAACCAGGGGGATTATGACAACTATAAAGCTGTGGATGCAAAGATAGTCGACGCAATGAAGATTCAACTGGAGCGAGAGTTGGGGCAAGGTTCCTTTGGACTATCCTTTGGCATAAGATACATTCCCGGATTAAACGACCAAGAGCTGTTGGGATTGTGTCAAGTTGTAAAAAAATATAATGGTGTAGCAGCAGCTCATGTGCGAGGAGATAATGAAGAAGCAATTGATTCCTTCGAAGAATTCATTCAAATAGGCAGAGAATCAGATTGTAAAATTCATCTATCCCATATAGGCAGTATGGCTGCCTTTGGACAAATGAAAGAGGTTTTAGAGTTATTTGATGAATGTGCTGCTTCGGGTATGGATATTGCAGCAGATTGCTATCCCTACAATGCTTTTTGCACAGATATTGGTTCTGCAACCTTTGATGAAGGTTTCATTCATCGATATGGCGACGATTATTCAAAAATCGAAATGACAGAAGGAAAATACAAAGCACAGCGCTGCACAAAAGAAACCTTTTTAGAAACCCGCCGGGATCATCCTGAATATTTAGCAGTGGCCCATGTTATGAAAGAAGAAGAAGTGGATATGGCTTTAAAGCATCCTCGAACTATTTTAGGAAGTGATGGAATACTTAGCAACGGCAACGGTCATCCCAGGGCCAGTGGATCCTTTCCAAGGTTTATTCGCGAGTATGTTATAAATAAAGAGATAGTTAGCCTATATACTGCCATCGAAAAGATGACATATCAAACCGCTAGAAGATTTGATATACCTAAAGGAAGCCTTTCTATTGGCAAAGATGCAGATATTACAGTATTCGATTTAGAAAGCATCAGGGATACCGCTACATTTTCAAACCCAGTGAGTAATCCAGAAGGTATAAAGTATGTTTTTATTCGCGGGGAACTAGCAGTCAGGGATGGAGAAATTTTAAGAAAAGATTTAGGAAAATCTGTTAGAAAACTAACCTAAATTTAAAAGTCTATCTTGCACCATAGGATACAAAATATATAAAAGTGAATCTAAAGCATTTTTAATCTTTATGTGAATACTAATACTTATATTGATACTGACAGATTTATCGATTTTAAAATAACTAACAGGTAGATATTCTTCAAATTTTATACAAAGTGTTGTTAGGTACAAATGATTATATATTTGAGTTTTTCACAATGGACGTTCTTACAAACTGTCAAAATAGCTGTAAGTAGGATAGGACAAAGATACAAGGCGTTATGAAGGAGAAATGCCTTGTTTTTTATTTTAGATTTATCATGATAATTAAAATATATATCTCATGGATAACTGACTGGAAGGGTAAAATTAATTTATTGGAGCCAATATTTAAAGAAACAAAATAAAAAACATGAAAGTTGATCTAAAAGGAAATAACATAAGAGATTAGGCATTATTTGTACTGAGGAGCAATAGGGCAGTAAATTTATGATTTATTGAAGCTTTTTCAGAGAAATCAAATCACGAATATAAGGGATTTAAGCCTATAAAACCTAAGAAGAAAAAACGAATATGAACTATAGATCCCTCACAATTTTAAACTTATTTACAGTGGTTATATTTAACCATAGTACTTTTGGGTATAGTATAGAATAACCACAGTAAATCATTAAAGGAGAATTATCCAAATGACAAGAAAACATCAAATGATACACCAAGAACTAGGTGATATTGAGGAGTACCTTCAAACGGCTTCAGAACTACGAGCATCAATGATTTACAATGAACCCATGGGAACAATTCTAGTTAAGCACCCACTGGCACAAAAACTACTTATAACCATAATTACAGAGGAGTTGGATAGGGTGGAAGGTGAAGCAAGCAAACGAAAAAGCCTTCTAGAGAGCATTTTGAGAATAGACAAAATAGGCAGTACTCCTGATGAGGAAGATTAGTCAAATACAGGAAAAACGAATTGCAATAATACTGAGGAGGGAGGTTTCCGGCAGTGGGGCGGCAAAGTTAGATAAGGGTGATGTTAGTAACTTAGATTGACTTATAGAAGTCTAAACATAGGTTAAGTCTTCTATAACTATGATAATAAAAAGAGAGTGGATGAAAAAGCCAGGGGTATTTTTTTTCCTAGAGATGGATGAGTCCTTGATTTTTTTGTATCTAGCTCATCAAAGGATCTTAATGAAGTTGTCAGCCAGTGACATAGCAGTTGGGATCCAGCGGTGGAAATCGTGAAGTTCTGCTCACGTGATAAGGGATAGAGAAAGAAAAGATACCTGGCGGACCTTCTTTGATTCTTTTAAATTAAGAGGTTTATCAGGAATAGACCTTCTGTTATCCGACGCTTATAAAGGGCCGATTCGTGCGGGTAATACTATTTTTATATGAAGCCCATCACAAATATCCGGAGTTCGTTTTCTAAGTAATACCTTGGCTCCATCTCCTCGGAAAAACTCGGAAGACTTTTGGGAAGCGGTAAAAGCAATTATAAATTATATAAGAGTAAGCAAAAAAATATAAAGAGGTAAACTTATGGAAATAAAAGGGTTAAAGATAAAAGACCTTGATGTATATTCAATGATTTTTTCGGGAGTTTTATATGTAGTTCTAGGTATAATATTTTTAACCCAGAAGGGTGTACTTTTATTTGCTGTAGAAAGCCTTTTAAATCTTCTAGTTATACTATTTGTGATCACGGCTTTCTCTCAGCTCCTAGGTCTTACTCCACTTAAGAAAAAGAGGCTTACTTCAATATCTAAAGTGATTGGATTTTTGATTAATATTGCTTTTGCGGGGCTCATATATTTTAAGCCAGAACTTATTGTAGGTATACTTCCAGTTTTTTTTGGGATTTATGCAATTTTTAGTGGAATTATTAGGTTTTTAACATACCTTCAGTACAAGAATAATGATGTAGCTAGAAGGTTCTTGGTTTTATTTGTAGCGATTATTCTTTTTATTATAGGTATTTCGATAATTATTCATCCCTTAGATTCTATAGTACCAATTACAAAAATTATTGGGATATTTTTTATTCTTTATGGGATTTCATTTATTATTGATTCAATATTGGATTTTATCCCTAAAGCAACTGCGGATTCCTTTAAAAGGCGTATTAAAATAAGCCTTCCTGTATTTATGGTGGCCTTAGTTCCGCATAAAATGCTGATGAAAATAAATAGGGCATTTGAAACGGAAA
>JAAYGQ010000018.1 GCA_012727635.1 Tissierellia bacterium
ATGGTACAGGGCCGTTTTCTTGTCTTTTATCATCTTTGTATGAACATTTCTTCTTAAAAAGAGCAGTGGCCTGAAATACATCAAGCCACTGCTTCTATTAAACTGTTATTTGTCTTCACTCTGAAAGGGTCGTTAAGACCCTTTTTTTATTTTGCGATCCTCCAATACATCTATAATAAGTACTAGCATATCTTAAGGACGAGTAGCTAGTTTTAAATTCCCTTGCAGTCCTTCCAAAAAAAACAGGCATTTTGCCAACTGAGCCTTTAAGCGTTATTTTGCAACATGTTAAGGGGCGATACAAATATCACACAAATTCTATAGGGGTGGAGTTGTGCACACCATGCCCCTAGCAGTCATGAAAGTGCTATGCAGTGTCCTTGAATGGGCTCGGTTTTTATTATTAAAATAGGAACTCATACTTCAAAGCACCGACCAATTGTCGGTGCTTTATTTAATTAGGAGATGAGGGTCGTAAAAATACTCATTACCACAGAATTTTATCTACCAACAATCAATGGCGTTGTCACCTCGGTCCTTAACTTGAAAATGAATTATGTAGCTTGGCCATGATGTTAGAGTCTTGACTTGTCTGAGACAAAATATTCTTAGAAAAGCGAAAATGCTGTTTATATAAGCTCCATAGGAGCCGAGAAAATATACCCAGGAGCAAGATGTCCCTTTACAATGTGGAATATTTTTATTTGTGAGTTGATGAATTGGCACCCAGATACTATTCATACACAAAGCGAATTTAGCGCCTTTTTTATGGCTTGACATATAGCTAAGAGATTAGAAATGCCCATCCTACACACCTACCATGCCTTTATGAGAGTTATACACATTATTTTTCTCCGGCGAAATCCTGAGGACAAACTTTGGCAAAAGGACGGACTCGAAGAATATTCAATCAAACAAGGGGCGTTGTGGTTCCAAGTAGGAAAATATAGCCAATGCTTAAGGGTTATGGGGTTAGGCAAAAGATTTTTTCATTCCAAGGTGTATAAATATTCCGCCAGTTGACTTGGTGGAACAGGAGGAAAGAAAAAAGGAAATCCGAAACAGTTTAGCAATTGTGGAGGATAAAAAAAGATTTTTTTTCTTGAACCTTTGGCAAAAGAAAAAACATAGAAGAGATACCCCTTTCTTTAAAAAATTGGATAGAACTGATTTGATTCTTCCTATAGTGGGAGATGGTCCCTAGGGATTCTTTTTAGGGTCCTATGCTTCGGATTTATCCATAGATCGAGATATTCGATTTACAGGCATGATTTCCAGGGACAAAACAAACTATTAGTATCGTGTTAGTAATGTTTTTGTTAGTGCATCAAATAGTGAAGCCCAAGGCTCCACATATGTTGAAGCCTTATCAAATGGCCTTTCTGTTATTTGTAAAAAAGATCATTCTTTTGATGAATTAATTGAAGTGGGAATCAAGGGTTGGCAATAGGAGGGTTTTGAAAAATTTCAAAACCGCCTCTACGAAAGCTTGGGCCAGGAAAAGCCCTACTGTGAATTAAAAGCCAGGGACAGGGTTGTTCAAGCTACTCATCAGAGGTCTTTGCAAAAAAAAGAGAAAGGGCATATATCGAAACAATAGGCAATTATAGAATGAATCGTGATTGGTTTAACTCTAAAGCCACCAGTGAGAAAAAGTCTTTGCTTTGAATCTCTGATAAATATAGCTTTAAAGGAGCTTCTTCTAACTTGATTTTGAAATATGATATCCTGTTTTGGGAATCTTAGAAAGAGGGATTGAAATTGGAAGCTTTATCAGCAATAAGACAAAAAACAAACCATCCTATGGGTGCCTAGGACGGTTTGTGTTGCATACTTATTTCTAATGGGTTTTGCTTCTATTAATTTTCTAGTAGAGATTATCTTACTCCACCGCCACCACCACCGCCAAAGGATCCACCGCCACCGCCAAAGCTAGTACCGCCGCCACCGCCACTGCTTCTGGTGGTCGCCACTTTAGCTTGGGAGATGTTTCTTGCTAACAGATGGGTCATGACTATGGTGTTGCCTGTATAAACAGTCTCTTGAGAGTATCTGGGGTATAATTTCTGGAATTGTTTGGACACTACTTCCGTTAGTCCTAAAAATCCAGCCCATATCATTATATTGTCCCATATCATTACATTTACTGCTTCGTGTTCATTGAGAAGGGAGAAATCATTTAGATAATTTATATATTTATATATTCGTGTTTCTAGTTCTTTTCCTTTTTCTGTGAGTTCGTATTTTTCCGTCTTAAAGAGAAAGACTTTCTTTTTGAATATTTCAATATAGCCCATGGCTTCTAATTTATCGATAGAGCTTTGCTTTGCTCTTTTCTCCCAATCATTTAACTTTGTCACATTGCTTTGAGCCCATTTGGTGAATTCGCTTTCTTCTAAAATTTCATTTTTTCCCGCTGCAGTGAGCATCATTTGAAAGAGTTCACCTTCCAGTGTAGAGGGGGAGAAATTTTTATTTAGGAATTTTATATTTGTTTTGTCCTTCTTAAAGATCCAGCCCTGCTCTTCCTCTACTGTAATGACTCGATTTTCATTTATCCACTTTAATATAAACCCTGTTAGAAGGTTTTCAAAAGTGGATATACCCATTAAATAGGGAATATAGTAGATATCTAAAAAATCGCCCTCATAGGGATAGTCCCTATAATACTCTTCTTTATACTTTCTTTTAAATTTAACCGGCTTTGCATTGATCAGCTTTGAGTTGACGGCAAATATAAGGGAAGAGATTAGTCCGAAAAAGGCAGCGAAGAAGCCTATAAAGGGCATAAAGCTAAAGGGCGAGGTGCTACTGCCACTGGAGCTGGCATCATTTGCTGTGCCGCTATTTTCGTAGTCTTCGTTACTGTAATCCGAGCCAACAAAAGCTGTATCCTTTATTTGTTCAAAGTTTTTATTTAGTACATCCTTGGTCCCGAACATTTCCTGGGGTAACTTTGCAAGAATAGTAACATAGTTTTGGCTTGTCAGTGGTTGGTTACTGGTGGCCACTATCTTTCCATCGAGAAACTCTATATATCCATCGAAGCCAAATCCCCATATTGCTTCTTCTTCTGGGATAAAGTCATAGGGACTTTCAATCACTACTCTAACTTGTTCCGGTGGAATATTTGTATTATAAGTTAGAAATTCCCATAATATGACCTGTGCGTCTTCTAGCTGTTTTACAAAATCTGTAATGGTGTATTCCAAAGTGTAGTTATGATCTCCGTATTCCCCTAGGCCCCAAGCAAGCTCATAGCCCGAGGAAGTTTTAATAATACCGTTTTTTCCGGATTTTTCTTCTCTGGAAGCATTTATATTCCATTTATTAACAAACTCAAAGATTTCCCCGTTTTCGGATACCACGAAGTCTTTTATTTGAGACTTTCCGAGATTGTTCATTAAGACATAGATTTCAGTTCCAGCATAGGCGCTCATTACTCTGTTTTCAGTAATTCTTGCGCTGCCGTCTTCATTGACATATACATTTATATCTATGGATTCCATGTTAAAATCACTGGCATATACATTTACTCCACTAAATACAAACATTAGAATTAGAAATATCGATATTAACTTGCGTCTATTTCTAATCATTTTATTACCGCCTATTCCCAGCTTGGTGTTTCTTGTTTTGCTTCTGTGGCTTCAAAGTATTCTCGTTCGTTGAAGTTAAAGATACCAGCAACAATGCTAGAGGGAAAGACTTTTGTCAGTCTATTAAATCTCGTGACAACGTCATTGTAAATCATTCTTGCGTTTCTAACGTTGTCTTCGAATTTATTAATACTTTCCATTGTTGTTTGATAAACGCCACTGGCCTTTAAATCGGGGTAGTTTTCAGAAACAGCAATGAGTCGTCCCAGCACTCCGCTAAATTGACTTTCCGCTTCTTCCATTTGTTTAATGCTGCTGTTTTTACCGATGGTAGCTCTTTTTTCAGTAACGCTTTCTAAAACGTCTGCTTCGTGCTTTGCGTACTGCTTGGTAGCCTCGATAAGACTTTTTACCGCATCCCATCGAGATTCAATTTGGGTTGCAATCTGAGCCTTTGCATTATCTACACGCTCTCTTAGGGTAACCAGTGAGTTATAGATAGATACACCCCATGCAATTAGCCCTACAGCAACCACTAATAATACTATGAGTGTCATAAACTTATCCTCCTTATTTGTCGTTGTTTATATATCTACCCAAAAAACGGAATTTTCCTCATATATTCTAACAATACTTGTATAAGGATGATATATATATGTATAGGTTTAACTTTACATATAATGGAGATATATATCCTAAGGAGGTTTACTATGAACTATGACAAGATATATATGAATGGAGCTTGGGTACCTTCATCGGGTAGCGACTTGATAGAGGTAGAAAACCCCGCTAACGAAGAAATAATAGGAAGTGTTCCCGCTAGCAATGAAGAAGACATAAACGAGGCTGTGAAGTCGGCCAAGGAGGCCTTCTCAACTTGGAAGGAAAGCTCTATTGAAGAAAGAATTTGTTATGTAGAGAAAATTCTAGAGGAAATGAGAAAAGTGGAAGATGAAATGGCACAAATCATTTCAATGGAGCTAGGATGTCCCTTGAAGTTCGCCAAGGACGCCCATGTTGTTCCCTATCTAAAGGATATGAAAAATTTTCTGTCGATAGCCAAAGATTACAAGTTCGAAGAAGATCACGGAAGATATATTGTTAGAAAAGAACCTATAGGAGTTATAGGGGCCCTTACACCCTGGAACTATCCTCTTGGGCAAATTCTACTGAAACTTACTCCTGCACTTTTAGCAGGCAATACTCTAGTGCTAAAACCCAGCAAGCAGACTCCTCTTATTGCTTATAAGCTAACAGAAGCAATCCATCGAGCCGGTCTTCCCAAGGGGGTTTTCAACTTAGTACCGGGAAGGGGCAGTGAAGTTGGCAATATCCTATCTAAGCACGAAGACGTAGATATGGTGTCCTTTACCGGCTCTACCGATGGAGGCCGGGAAGTGTCAAAACTTGCTGTGGATGGAATCAAGAAGATAGCTCTTGAGCTAGGAGGAAAATCTCCCTCGGTTATATTAAAGGGGGCAGATTATAATCTTGCGGTTAAAAGGACACTGAGTAGTATCTTTATGAATGTTGGCCAATCCTGCAGCGCCTTTAGTAGATTGTTGGTTCCCAGAGAAGATAAAGAAAAAATAGAAAAAATGATTGTCGAAAAGGCAAAAGACTTTGTTTTCGGCGATCCCAGTGATCCTGCTACCATGGTTGGTGCACTGGCCTCGGCAAAGCAGTTTGAAAAAGTTAAATACTATATAAATAAAGGATTAGAAGAGGGAGCAAAACTATTAATAGGTGAAGTCCCCAAAAAAACAAAAGGCTATTATGTTGGTCCCACAGTATTTACCGATGTAGATAATAGTATGGAAATAGCCCAAAATGAAATTTTCGGCCCTGTACTGTGCCTAATAGCCTACGACACTGTAGAGGAGGCCATAGAAATTGCCAATGACACTGTGTATGGTCTTTCTTCTGCTGTATTTGGCCCAGAAAAAGAAGCCCATGAATTTGCAAATAAAATTAGAGCCGGTGAAGTCAGTGTGAATAAGGGTTCTTCCCTTCTCAAAGCTCCCTTTGGTGGCTACAAGCACTCTGGAGTAGGGCGAGAGGGTGGTCAGTTTGGCTTTGAAGAGTTTTTAGAGATAAAGGCTATATTTGTATACAGCCCTAGCAGCTAATAATAAGACCGTCCGCAAAAATACTGTATAGAAACAGTTATATAATAAAAGTAGCATCATTTTGATGCTACTTTTACTATTTTGCCTATCTAGGAGAATATAAGTGATAAGATTCAGTTTTAAGTAAGGGGTAGTAAATTTAATCTCTCAGAGAGTAAAAAATACTCTTTGCATGAAGAGGGTAGGCAAAATTTACTTTGGCGGTTGATGGCTGACTTTGAAGAA
>JAAYGQ010000175.1 GCA_012727635.1 Tissierellia bacterium
GCTTCTTGTGGGAATCGCTTCTATTTCGCTTTTTGTGGGAGGGATTGGAATCATGAATATGATGCTGGTATCTGTAACAGAAAGAACAACAGAAATTGGGCTGAGAAAGGCCCTGGGAGCCCAACCTAAGACCATACAAGAGCAGTTCCTACTGGAATCCATTTTCCTATCGGTACTGGGAGGATTTTTCGGGCTAGTACTAGGAGTGGCCCTGGCCTATATTGGATGTCTGATTCTTGGGACAAGCTTTAACCTGTCCATGTTTACCATTATTTTGGCCGTGGGATTTTCAGTATTAATAGGTGTGATTTTTGGCTATGCACCGGCAAGAAGAGCCAGTCAATTAAATCCCATCGACGCTCTTAGAAGTGTGTAAAGATCAGAATAAGAAGCTCTAGTAAATAAGAAGGAGGAGGGTGCAGTGTTCGATATTTTAGTGTGCGAAGATGATAGGAATATAAGAAGACTGATGTGTGGGTATCTAAACAGAGCAGGCTACAATGTATTTGAAAGCGAGGATGGCCAAGGCGCTTTAAATATATTAGATCGCACCCATATCGACCTTTTGATTACAGATATAATGATGCCAATAAAGGATGGCTTGTCTTTGTCCAAGGATTTAAGAGAGGCAGGCATAGAAATACCCATCCTTATTGTCACTGCAAAGGAAACCATCGATGATAAAAAAAGGGGCTTTTTCGTGGGCGCCGATGACTACATGGTAAAACCCATTGATATGGATGAAATGATTGTTAGGGTGGCAGCCCTTCTCAGAAGAGCTAAGATTGCCAGCGATAGAAAAATTATCATCGGAAGCACTACTCTTGATTATAATAACCTAATGGTGAAAACCTCAAAAGAAGAAAGGCAGCTTCCAAACAAAGAGTTTTTGCTCCTTTTTAAACTATTATCTCAACCCAATAGAATTTTTACTAGAAATCAAATCATGGATGATATCTGGGGTTATGAAACCGACACCGAAGAAAGAACGGTGGATGTGCATATAAAAAGGTTAAGAGAAAAATTTTATGATAATACAGATTTTCAAATTTTAACAGTTAGAGGTCTGGGATATAAGGCGGTTAAATTAAAGTGAAACGGAAAGTGCTCAGTTCAATATATACAAGGTTCATCTCTCTTTTCTTAGGGGCTTTTCTTATTACTATAATCATTACAGCCTTGTTCACTCATTTTACGCAACTGGATAATATTAAATCCTTTTTAAATACTACGGTAGAGTACAGAGCAAGCAGTTTAAAGGATTTAGTAAATGAGCAGGGAATCTCCGTGCAAGAGGCCTCTGATTATTTGTCTTCTGCCGATTTGAAAGTTTCAACCGCCCAGGACTTTGATAGGATAGAAATCTCCTTTTCACAGGAAGAAGTAGCCAGGATGGAAAATGGGGAAACGATTTTTAAAATCCATCCCAATAATAGAATTCTTATTTTAGGGGTTTTGGAACTCAATGGACAGAGGGTCTTTATTACCCCTGATCTTCAAAACAATCCCATTAGTCAATTTAAGAAATTTCAAAGGATCACATTTTTCCTACCGATTTTACTGGGAAGCATCTTTATTGTTTTCGCTGTAGCTATGGTGGTAAAACCCATTAAAAGAATATCCGCCGCGTCAAAACAGGTCGCCGGCGGAGATTTTGATGTTCAGGTAGAAGTAAAAGGAAAGGATGAAATCGCCGATTTATCAAAGAATTTCAATTTGATGGTAAAAGAACTTTCGGCAAAGGAATATCTTCATAAGGACTTTGTAAGCAATGTGTCCCATGAATTTAAAACTCCTATAACTTCGTTAATAGGGTATGCTAAGTTATTAAGGGATAGGGACCTAACTGCGGAAGAAAAAAACGATTATACCAATATTATTATTTCCGAAAGTGAAAGACTTTCCAACCTTTCTTCCAATTTGCTCAAATTATCGGAACTGGGAAATGGGGTAATAGGATTTAAAAGCGAGAGGTTTGAGCTGGATGAACAAATCCGTGATTCTATTTTACTTTTGCAAAACTCCTGGGAAGAAAAAAACTTAGAGCTTGATTTAGAACTGGATAGCGTAAGTTTTATTGGCGACAAAGAACTGTTGTATCAGGTATGGCTCAATTTAATTTCCAATGCAATAAAATATTCAAATGCAGGGGGAAAGCTAACCATTACCCTTAAAAAGAATGAAGCAATAACGGTAGAAGTTATTGATCAAGGCATTGGAATGACAAAATCAGAGCAGGAAAGGATCTTTTCAAGGTTCTATAAGGCCGATAAATCGAGAAATACCGCTGGCACTGGACTTGGCCTAACCATTGTTAAGGAGATTGTGGAGCTGCACCGCGCAACCATAGAGGTAGAAAGCCAAGTGGGTAGAGGAAGTAAGTTTAGAGTTACTTTAACTTCATGACAGAAGGAAAATATAAGAAAAAAGCATATAAGTGTTATAGTTGGTATACATACACCTAATAATAGGTAAAGGCCCTGGGGATATATGTTACAACTAAAAGATTAAAGTGTATAATGTAGATAGAAAAAGACTGTAGCGAGAAAAATAAAACAAAAGAAAAAGGGAAAAGGAAATAGATATAGTGAATAAAAAGGACTTTAAAGATTATAAAATAAGTGCAGACATACTTAGGTCGTTGGAAATATTAAATTATACAAACCCTACTAAGGTACAAGAAAAGGTTATACCGCTGGCACTGAGTAAAAAGGACATAGTGGTAAAATCTCAAACAGGAAGTGGAAAGACCGCATCCTTTGCTATTCCAATCATAGAACTAATAGATTGGGAAGAGAAAAAACCTCAAGCCCTGGTTATTACTCCTACCAGAGAGCTGGCCATGCAGGTTGCAGAGGATTTTTTCAATATAGGAAGATTTAAAAGAATAAAGGTAGTGCCTGTTTACGGAAAGACACCTTTTTATAATCAACGGCAATCTCTCAAGCAAAAGACCCATGTTGTAGTGGGTACACCGGGAAGAATAATAGATCATCTGGAAAGAGGAACTTTAGATGTTTCTATGATTCATTATCTTATCATCGATGAAGCAGATGAAATGTTCAATATGGGTTTTTTAGAACAAATAGAAACCATATTAAATAAGTTGCCTCAAAATAGAATGACCATGCTTTTTTCTGCGACGATTCCACAGGATATCGAATATCTGTGTAAAAAACATATGAATCAGCCTGAGTACGTTGAGATAGAAGACGAAGACATTGTAGTGGAGCAAATCGAACAGATAGCTTATAAGGTAGAGGAAAAAGGCAAAATGAAACTCCTCAAGGACGTAACCATTGTTGAAAACCCTGAAAGTTGTATAATCTTTGCAAATACTCGCCAAAAAGTAGACCAAATCCACGGTGAACTGCAAAAAAATAACTATATGTGCAATAAAATCCATGGTGGAATGGAACAAAGAGACAGAACTAGGGTTATGGAAGACTTTAGATCGGGAAGCTTTAGATATTTAGTGGCAACCGATGTTGCTGCAAGAGGAATCGATGTGGACAGCATTACCCATGTCATTAATTTTGATGTGCCTTTAGAGAGAGAGCCCTATGTTCATAGAATTGGTAGAACGGGCCGGGTGGGCAAAACAGGTAAAGCCATAACCTTTGTAACCCCTAAGGATAGAAGGAATTTACGAAATATCGAAGATTTTATAGGAGCAGTGATTCCAGTAGAATCTAAACCCGATAGAAGAGATGTAGCAAAGTTGACAGTGGATTTTGAAGATAGAAAAAGACAGAGACCAGAGCGCAAAGAAGCTAAGGGCGAAGAATTAAATAAAGACATAATGAAAATCCATATAAACGCCGGTAGAAAAACAAAAATGAGACCCTCGGATATTGTAGGAACCCTTAGCAATCTTGAGGGAATGACGATAGAAGATATAGGCATCATTAATATCACAGACACATCTACCTTTGTAGATATATTAAATGGCAAAGGAAAAATGGTTCTAAAAGAACTAAGATCAACAAAAGTTAAAGGAAGAATTAGAAAAGTAAATAGAGCCAACCAACAAATTGGATAGTTAAAGACCTAGTGGTTGTTTCTTCTAGCCCCTCTAATATATTGCTTTTAAAAAAAAGATGGATCCCTACCCATCTTTTTTTGTGCCATTGA
>JAAYGQ010000176.1 GCA_012727635.1 Tissierellia bacterium
GAATTGCGTTAGCTAGAGAATTGATTAGAAAACCAGATTTGTTTATTTTAGATGAACCAACATCTGCTGTAGATATTGATACAAAGCATTTCATTTTAGAATCATTGGAAAGATATTTGGCAACAAATCCTGCGCTTGTTTTTATCGTTACTCATCAGACAGAATTATTAAAGTTGGGCGATAAAATAGTTTTTTTTGAAAATGGAAAACTTATACAAAAAAGTGGACAATATCACATATAGATGCTAGGTTTTGCTAGCGCTACGTTATTTTAGCATACCCTTTATATGGTGAAGAATGTTGAAATTTATCTCAAATATTAGTGCCCTGCAGATGTTGACAAAAGTTGACATTTTCCTCAAACATTATTGCATTGAAAAAGCTAACAAATTCCAACCTTTTTTATTGTTCTTACATACCCCCACCCACTAAAAACAAAGGCTTTTCTTCCTGTGGGAACGGTGGAGGTCTAAGACAGAATGGACAGCCTCGCACATATGAGGGGTGGTCTACCTGTCAAGTTGTTAAGGTTTGTTAAGGTTCAAGTGCAAATAATAAGCCTAAAAACATAGGAATACAGCCATGTTATAGCACTTATAGACAGCCTTTAAGGTATCCCCCCAATTAGAAACCTAGCTATAAGGGGGTGGAACACCGAGGGGGCTGTTTAATTTTACCCTGCAGGGCTACACGTGAGGGGGTAGGTATGTGATTAAGGTTTTCTAAGGTTCTACTTCATGGAATAGTGACCGTTAAAAGCCCTATTATCTTGCAAGTTGAGGAATAGCCCACAGGGTATAATATCAAGCCTTACAATCAACTGTGGAGGCATTAAAGACTATAAATTTACAGTAAAAACGTTATAAAACGTTATGTTTAAAATCAGTAAGACCAGCACATGAGAACATATGTCCCTTCGTGCCGGGTAAGATAACATTAGAAGGTGGAGGCAGTCCAAGTCAAGCAATACAACAGATAGCCGAGGGGTGGGCTGAAAAGTACAGGGATAGCCAATCAGGAACCACAAGCCTATCTGTTGTGCGGAAAAAACTCCTTTTATGAAAAATCAACCTCCACACAGAACAAGACAAATCGGACACCCTAAAAAAGAGAAAGGAACTGTCATGCTCTTATGAGATAATCAACATGCGTAAAACTCGATAACGTTTCGCTATTGAGTTTTCATCAATTCAATTAATTCAATCAATTATGGTAGGTTATGAAATAAAAACAGATTTGCTTAATTCCATTATTTCCATTAATTCCAATAGGTAGTAAGGTAAAATGACTTTCTATCAATTCAATCGATTCAATCAATTATGATAGGTGTTAGTTTTAAAATACATTTACCCTTGTGCCCATTCCGACAATTCCGACACCCTAAAAGAGAGAGGCCAATATTCACATTCTGCACACCCTAAAAAGAGAAGCACAAAGCAATTAAGCAAAAATGACTAACATAGACCTTAGGACAAATTTGTCCAAAAGATTAGACAAGATACTTTAGCCCAAATTTGAGCGAAAGTATTAATCCAACTAGCCCAAAAACGAGCGAGTTCAAAAGAGGGTATTCCCAACTTAGTAATACCTTAAAAAAGGACAGTTGGAGGAAGAATGAATTGAATTGGGTCGTGTCAAGAGATGTTCGCAAATTCCGATAGAGAAAAGAGTTTAAGCGACGTTTTTTAGTTTATCCATGGTTTCTTTTTTGATGTAAGCTCTATTTATCGTCCAGTCTTCAGAATATTCTATGAGGAAGGCGGTCACTAGTCGAAGATAAGCCTTTGTATCGGGAAATATACCCACTACCTTGGTACGGCGCCGTACCTCTTTATTCAGTCGTTCCATCAAGTTGGTAGAAGAGATTTTTCTAGGATCAATTTCGGGAAATTGAAAGAATTGCAGGGAATCTTCCAAGCCCTTTTCCAATGTTTCAATGGCTTTAGGAAAACGCTTTTGGTAAGTTTCTATAAGTGTTTTGGCTCTTAGATAAGCCATGTCACGGTTTGGTGCCAGCCAGATTTGCTTGAGTTGTGCAGCAAAGGATTCCTTTTCTTTGTGAGGAACATGAGCCATAATGTTCCGCATAAAATGCACCTTGCATCGTTGCCATGAAGCCATTGGGAAGGATTCTCTAATCGCTGCCTGCAATCCAAGATGAGCATCGGAAACCACTAGCTGAACACCGGATAACCCTCTTTCTTTCAGAGAAGAAAAAAGCTGTTTGTAGGTTTCTTTAGATTCTTCAAGCATTGGTTCTATGGCAAGAATTTCACGCTGGCCTTGGGTGTTAACACCACATACCACTAAAATGGCCATACTGACTACACGACCGTCTTGACGAACTTTCTCATAGAGGGCATCTGTCCAAATAAAAGGGTATTCTTCCTCAGACAAGTCTCTAGAACGAAAA
>JAAYGQ010000177.1 GCA_012727635.1 Tissierellia bacterium
TTTCTTTTTCAAAGACCCGCTCATAGCCCATTACATCCAGCACAAACTTTTCTCCATCCCATAAACCGTAAAAGGTGTTTTCTGTATCTCCTACAGGCTCTATAATGGTGATTTTTTCTCCTTTGCCCTTCCAAGTAAATTCTGAATCCAGCGCTGATTCCCATAAACCACTACCATCGGAATTAAAAGTTAAATATTCGTAGATATCTTCCTCGTCTATGGGTTGAAGGCCCTTTTCAGCCTTCTCGTATTGAGTGCACTCAAACCTACCCTGGGGCTGTGGGTGATTTGTACTCTGCTCTTCTACATTTGGTCCACAGGCTGCTAGGCTTAGAATGAAAATCAGAAGGATGAGTATTGCCAGGGGTCTTTTTTTTCTAGTAAAATATATGTCCATTTAATTTCCTCCTCTAGAGTTTGGGCAGGGACTAGACTTTGAAGTCACTGTTTTTAAAGAGATGCTCATAAGTCATATAATAAATGCTGGCTCTTGCTAACCCGATTTTCAAAAGCCGCTGCCATCATCATTGTAGACCCTAGCCTGCTAGCCTAATCTAGATTTATGTATCAGGCCTTCTCCTAAAAATCTTTTTTTTGACCAAATTCAAGGACTGCTAGGGAGCGGGGGACCCCACTTAAGAGAGGAGCTTGAAGGCTTGAAAGGAGTCTTTCTGGACCGGCTGGGTTAAAAGGAACTATTTCTCGTAAAGACAAGGAGTTCCATCATAATCTAATAGGATCTTCTCGCCGTCCCAGATGGCCTCAAACACTTCTTTTTTTCCCATAAGACTACGGGTAATGGTCAGCTTATCATCTTTGAGCTTCCATTTGAAATCCATTTCAAAGCCTAATTTCCATAAGCCTGTGCCATCGGGATTAAAGATTAATAATTCTTCTTCATCAGATGTGGATATCCTTGGATTGAGTCCCTCTCCATAGTCTACCTGGGTACAGATAAAGGTTCCTTCTGGTTTGGGCAAGCCAGTATTAGTATCACAGGCAGCAAAACTTGCAGCCAAAAGTAGAGCTATCAGTAGGGTAAGAAGTCTTTTGTTTAAATCAAAATATGTTTTCATTTGTCTTCCTTTTAAATATTTGGATGAATTGTGTCTGGTCCATGAAGGGCCCTCAAAGGTCTAAATCATTAAAGTATTGAATGACTAGCGTAAAACTTTGAAAAGAAATTGATAAAAGTGCGAAATTTTGAAAAAGCCAGTAATCACCCCTAGCTAAAAGGAGAGAAACAAAGGACAAAGATCTGTTTAGTTTTGCCTGGAGGAGGTTTGTAAGATAAAAACCGCCTTTCCATTGAGTAGAAAAGAAAGAATTACTATCTTACAATTTTCCAAATTGCCTAATAAAGACATTTCACTTCAGGACAAGTTAAATTGCTAGGTAAAAAAGCATGCTGGAAATAAAAACAAGCAAAGGTAAGTTTGCTTGTTTTATTGGGTCTAACTATTGAGCAGGTAAAAATTTATAGCTATTTAGTAAATGCTCATGGCCACTAACTCCTTGGTCAACTTAGGGTGTCCTAAGCTCAAAGGTAGTTCTAAGAAGATTCCAAGCATCAGACTTCATAAATTCCTCCATAGTGCCAAAGCTAGGGTAGATGGTGATGGTAAATCGAACAAATCTTTCATCACTGTAGGCGGCAAAACCGTGGATCTGTTCTTTGTCACTCCACTCTTCTATGCGATACCACACATCGGTATTACCCCATTTGTCCTTGGTAATTGTTGCGCCGGAACTATAGTATGTAACCTGAATTTCTGGATTCTTATCCTCTGGTTTCTCGTCGGCGCCATATTCTTTAAGATAGGCACGAATTTCGGTTTCATCGTCCTTCTCAGAAACAATTGCCATGGCATATTCATTTAAACTGGTCGTCTTCCAACCTTCAGGCATTTCCATTCTCATGCTGCCGGTGGATGTGAAAGTCCAACCGTTTTTTCCAAGTTCTTTTATGCCCCAAGTAAATTCCTCATCATCGATTTTATCTTTGCTATCACCATTTGTAGTATAGTTTTCCTTTGCATAGTCGGCGTAGCTATCAGGAAGAGGATCAAGCTGCTCGTCCCATGCTGTTCCATATTCACGAATGAAGAAGCGCAGATTGGCGTAGGCGTCTTCGCTCTCTTCGTAGACATAGTAAATATCCAAAGCCCCATTATCATACATGGTCCAGAGTTGAATTCCGTCGTCTTCCTCCAGGTATAAATCCATGACCCAAGCATCCTCATCACCGATGACTGGGGTTAACCAATCTGTCTCCTCGGGATCAATAAACATGGATACTACAGGGTCGCTGAAGTATTCTTGGCCTTGACCAAGATAGAGTTCAAAATAGGCATCTCCATTTGGCATGGTGTCAATCGAACCCCAAACATCAAATTGACCATCTTCAAATTCTAACCCAACACTATCGCTTACTATGGCTACACCATACCACTCGCTAGGTATAAGGATTTTTCCTGCAGGTTTACGTCCAATGGGGGCATTTCCATCACTAGCAGCTTGGGCTGGAGCACTTCCACCCTTGGAGAAAAAATAAAGCATGCCAGTATTTAGTGTGATTTCTTCTCCTTCTAGGGTTGCACTATAGGGCATTTTGATATCTGAGTTAGCAACATCCACATCAAAGTGTATCTCATTGCCATCTAGGGTCCAGGCAAAGGTATCCTCAGTTGCGCCTAGGAACCATTTTCCTCTCCCATCCTCCATGAGTTCTAGCCACTCACCGGAAGGGTCTAATTTGGTTCCCTGCATATCAGAGCCAGTAGATTCATAAAA
>JAAYGQ010000178.1 GCA_012727635.1 Tissierellia bacterium
AGATTAAGCTTTCCATAGCCCCGATAAGATTTAATTTCATAGTTTACCTCCTTAATTTACCTCTATTGTAGCAGTAAATCATATAAACATGAAGACTTTCAATTAAGAGGGACATTTAAGAGGGGCATTTTGATAATTGCTTATGCCTGGGCCTTGTGGACGCATAGGAGGGATTATGGTAAAGTAACAATATATAATAAATTATCATAAGAGCTTTTGTTTTATAACTTTAAGTTCATAGAGAATGTGAACATGGGAGGCAATGATGAGTATAATTTACTCCATTTCAATAAGTGAAAAAAAACACACTCTAAAGGAAGCGGTAGAAGAAGCAGTTGTAAACGAACTTGGATTTGTTGGAGATGGTCATGCCGGGCCCGGAGATCGGCAGATTACTTTAATGGATTACAAAGATTTTATAAAGATACAACAAGATAACAATCTTGTCTTAAAACCCGGCGATATGGCTGAAAATGTCATTGTTCGGGGAATGGATTTTTCTGCCTGTAGACCGAGAACAAAAATTTCTCTTGGCAGTGATATTCTTGTTGAAGTGATGCAAATCGGAAAAGAAGATCACCCCAGTGTAGTTACAAGAAAATTTGGTGTTAGCATTCTTCCATATAAAGGACTATTTTGTAGAGTCATACATGGTGGTGCGATGAAAGTTGGTGATCAAGCTGAGATTATTAAAGATTAAATCCCTCGGTGAGGGAAGAAGACTCCTGGTGGAGCTTATGGAGCGGTTAGATTTTAAAAAAAGTCAAGAGGTGCTCTTGGAAGATTCATTGGGCTTTATCCTTGCCGAGGACATTATCGCTAAGGAAGATATACCGGCATTTAATCGTAGTACAGTGGATGGTTTTGCTCTAAGAAGTAGTGCCACGCTGGGCGCCAGTGAGGGACTTCCAACCCTTCTTAAAATTGTTGAAGATATAGCTATGGGTGTTGTACCTAAAAAAGCCATTGAGGTTGGAGAGGCTTCTAAATTAATGACGGGAGGCATGCTACCTGAGGGAGCCGATGCTATGATTATGGTCGAAGAGACCGAAATTATGGGAGAGGACCTTCTTGCTGTCTATAAGCCTGCCAGGGCCTATGATCATGTAGTAGAGATAGGTGATGACTGCAAAAAAGGAGACCTTGTATTCTTAAAGGGTAAAAGGATTACTCCCAAGGTTATAGCCGCCTGCGCAAGTCTTGGTTATGAAAAACTTATGGTTTACATTCCGCTAAAGGTTCGTATACTTTCAACGGGTGATGAACTTCTAGCCCCAGGAGAGGTAATATCCCTAGGAAAGACTAGGGATGTTAACAGCTATGCTCTGGAAGCTCTCTGTACAAACTCGGGATTTGAGGTTCTAGGTAAAAGTCATGCAAGAGATGACAAAGAAGAAATAAGAAAAGCACTGGAGCAAGATGCTGATATTATACTAATTAGTGGGAGTAGTTCCCAGGGAGAAAAGGATTATCTTGCAGAAATCATTGATGAATTTATTCCGGGATTGATTTTTCACGGTCTTGGTATTAAGCCTGGGAAACCAACTATTTTAGGAAGTGATGGCAAAAGAGTACTCTTGGGTTTGCCAGGTCACCCTGTCAGTTCATATATAGTTTTTAAAGCGCTTTTAGAAGAAAGTCTAAGGGAACTTTACGGCCTAGAGGAACCGCGCTATATTGAGGCCTATCTTGCTCACAATATGCCGGCAACGCCGGGTAGAACTAGCTACCAACCGGTAAGCTTCGAAGCAAAAGACGGCCTTCTGTGGGCAAAACCCATCTTTGGGGCATCGGGAAATCTATCTGTTCTGGCGGGAGCCCAGGGGTATTTTATTTTGGAAGATCAAGAGGAAGGAGCATTAAGAAAAGATCTGGTGAGGGTCTATTTCTTAGACTAAAATGAAAAACATCTATTTATCGATAAAGAGTCTTGTAGACACTCAAAGTATACTTAATCGAGCCTTTAAAGCTTTTTATACAGAAAAATCTTTTGAAAAAATTCCTGTAAGAGATGCTCTGGGTAGGGTGAGTGCGAGGGCGATATTTGCGCAGTTGAGTTCTCCTTCTTTTCATAGCTGTGCTATGGACGGTATTATGGTGAAAAGTGAGACAACTCTTACAGCTAGAAAACATCGTCCTCTTCTGCTAAAAAAAGAAGAGTTTCTTGTTTGTGACACTGGCGACCCGCTTATTCGCCCCTTTGACAGCGTCATTATGGCGGAAGACTTGGTGGAAGAGGCCGATGGCGTTCTTATCTTTGAGCCCACCCACCCCTGGGAGCATGTACGCCCAATGGGGGAGGATATTATTCAAAAGGATCTTATTTTTACAGCAGAACATATATTTTCTCCCGTGGACCTAAGTGTTCTTCTTGCTTCCGGCATACAAACAGTCGAAGTCTATAAAAAACCCGAGATGGCTCTTATCCCTACGGGCGATGAGATTGTAAGCGGAGAAAACCACCTGGAAAAAGGGGAAATTACAGAGTCAAATACAGCTTAATTACTTTGATTGGTTTTTTCAGGATGCAAAATCTAAAGTTGAATTGTTTAAAGAGTATTCA
>JAAYGQ010000179.1 GCA_012727635.1 Tissierellia bacterium
AAGATCCCAATTTAAAAAAGAAATATATCGATAAAATTGTATACGACTATACTTTAGCGAAGTTCAGGCAAAGTGGCTATACAAAAGACTTTAAGAATATGCAGGGAGACTACAGCCAGTGGACTAGAACACTTCTAGCCCTTGTTATAAGTGAATATAGAAGACATCTTTTTGGTGATGCCAGACAAAATATTAAGCCTGTTGTCTTATTAAAGTCAAAAACGATTAAGGAATCTAAGGATTTTTATGAGGAATTCTATCAGAGACTAGTCAGCTTACAGCCATCAGAAATTCTTCAGTTTAGAGATTCAGAAAATGAGTATTTAAGAAATGCAATTGACTACTTTCTAGAGAAAGACCCAAGCTTAAATGGGCTTGTAGCTAACTTAAAGCGGGCTTTTTCGGTAGATCATTCCATAATTATGAACTCAAAGAGCGAAGCGGAAGAAAAGGAAAAACAAATTGCTGTTAACTCACTAGAAGATAAAGACAATCCCTATCGCATTATTTTTACAGTTAATATGCTTAATGAGGGATGGGACGTGCTGAATCTCTTTGATATTGTTAGGCTTTATGAAACAAGAGATGGCAAAAATGGGAAGCCTGGCAAGACAACCATTAGCGAAGCCCAGCTAATTGGCCGTGGTGCAAGATATTGTCCTTTCCAAGTAGAAGAAAGTCAACAACGTTATAAACGTAAATATGATTTTGATCTAATGAATGAAAATAGGATATTAGAAACACTTTTATACCACTCCATGCAAGACTCTAGGTATATTAGTGAGCTTCGCTATGCTCTGAAACAAACAGGTTTACTGGCGGATACTCCTATGGAAATCGAATATCGATTAAAAGAAAGTTTCAAAGAAACGAACTTTTACAAAACCGCTTATGTCTTTTCTAATCGTAATGTGGAAAAGTCTAGAAATGCTGTTTCAGAAATTGATAAGAAGATTCAAAATGACTTTATAATTCATAAAGTAGCCACAGGAAGTACTTATGTTTACGGCTTGTTTGACGAAGAACTAAATAGGGATACTGGATTGAAGCATACAAGTCAGTTTAAGTTTAAGCAAATTCCTTTAAATATTTCAGAAGGAGCGATGGCAAATTTTGAAGTCTTAAAATTTAACACGCTTAAATCTTATTTCCCTAACCTAAAGTCCAAGAAGGAGTTTTTGCAATCGGACCAATATCTAGGAAATATCACGCTTCAGATAGAAAGTCCTTATAAGAAATTAAGAGCGAAAGATTTATACGATGGTTCTATGAAGATACTCCAGAAGGTATCTGTGCATATTCAAAAAATCGAAACTGAGTACGAAGGAACAAAGGAATTTTATTCTGACCGAATCCATAATGTCTTAAAGGACAAGAAGATTTATGTAGATAATCCACATGGGGATGGTTTGGGGATTTCTCAGGCTATGATGATAGGTGAAGGAAAAGCAGATCTAGCCTATGAATCTTGGTATGCCTATGAGGACAACTATGGAACGACAGAAGAAAAAGCATTTATAAAATATTTCCAAGGCTTAGTTCCTGACTTACGAAAAGAATATGATGAGATATACCTAGTTCGCAATGAGCGTATCCCAGCTTTGGCCATTTATGAGTTTGATACAGGCGAAAGATTTGAGCCAGATTTCCTGCTCTTTTTACAAAAGCATGGAACAGATGGCTATTTGCAGGAGCAGATCTATATCGAGCCTAAAGGAAGCCATTTATTAGAGACAGATAAGTGGAAGGAAAGTTTCTTGCTTAAGATTGAAGAACAAGGTATTCCTGTAAAGAAGTATGTTGATGATAATGAGTATAGGATTATTGGATTACCGTTCTTTAATAAGGCGTTGAGGATGGAAGAGTTTGACTTGTCTCTAAGAAAGATTACGGAGGATATAAATGATTAAGGGTATTCAAATTAAATGCTGTCCTCCTTATGGAGAGTCAGGAGGAGAATTAACTGATTGCAAAAAGGTAAATTTTATTTATGGCGCAAATGGTAGTGGGAAA
>JAAYGQ010000180.1 GCA_012727635.1 Tissierellia bacterium
AAGGTTTATTCCTGGGGGAATAATCGCCTTCGTCAGACAAAGTTGCCTCCCGATGTAGCCAAAATGACCAATGTTAAACAGGTTGTCGCTGGTTTACAGATTAGCCTAATAGTCACCGAGGACAACAAAGTTAAAATTTGGGGAAATGAAAACAGTTTTGATTTCCGCGGCAACAGTGAATATCAAGGAAAAATCGAAAAGATAGCCGCCGCCTCGGATACACTTTTTGGTCTCACCACCCAGGGAGAAATTGTATATCTAGGAAGACAGACAGGTTATATATCAAAATCAGCACCTACTGAGGGCAATTTTATTGATATTGCTGCCTCGGCGAAGAGCTTTGCGGGGATCACCGAGGATGGTGGTGTTTACACCTGGGGCAACAGAACCCATCGCGGTGAAGGTATAATACCAGAAGAAATCCTTGGAAAACCCGTTAAAATTACATCGGGCCGCTATCACTATAATCTTCTTATGGAGGATGGTAGCGTTCAAGCTTTTGGCGATAATAGCCTAAATCAAGTCAAAGTACCTAGCTCGGTAACTTCAGGTGTAAAGGATGTTTTCTCTGGTTACTATCAGAACTACGCTATAAAAGACGATGGAAAAGTGGTTACCTGGGGCCATAAAGGTTATTTGATGGGCACCGACGAGTTTGGTCGAGATCTTTGGACCCGCCTTATGAATGGTGGACAAATGACCCTAACCATCGGAGCCGTAGCCGTTCTTATTTCTACCGTTATTGGAGTTATTGTAGGCGGAGTATCGGGTTATTTTGGTGGAACCATCGATATGGTTCTGCAAAGAATTTCAGAGATGATTTCCTCACTGCCCTTTTTGCCCTTTGCCATGATCTTGAATGCCCTTATAGGCAATGCAATGAATCCCAATCAAAGAATATATCTTATGATGATCATTCTGGGACTTCTGTCTTGGCCAAATCTTCAGCGCCTTGTTAGAGCTCAGGTGCTCTCGGTAAGAGAACAAGAATTTGTTGTAGCGGCCAAGAGTGTGGGAGTCAAAGAGGGACAAATCGTCTTTCGGCATATCATTCCCAATGTTATTTCAGTTATTATTGTAACCACTACTCTAAGCTTTGCTGGAAGTATGCTCACTGAGTCCTCTCTTTCCTTTTTGGGCTTTGGTGTGAAACCGCCAATTCCTACCTGGGGAAATATGCTTCATGGCGCCAATAATTCCATTATCATACAGGCCTACTGGTGGAGATGGGTATTCCCATCCATTGCCCTTAGCCTTACTGTAATTGCGGTGAATCTAATCGGAGACGGACTTCGGGATGCCATTGACCCCCGTTCCCAGGATAGATAGGAGGAAATATGCCATTACTAGAAATAAAGCATTTGCATACCTATTTCGAAACAAAAAAAGGTACGGTCAAAGCCGTCAATGATGTTTCCTATTCTGTGGATGCCGGAAAGACCTTGGGTATTGTGGGAGAATCGGGAAGTGGCAAGACCGTTTCAGTTATGAGTATTATTAAACTCCTTGATGGCAATGGGTACATCGCCGAGGGAGAAGTATGGTTTGATGGGAAGGAACTCACTGAGCTTTCTATGAAGGATATGAGAAAGATCAGAGGAAACGATATCTCGGTTATTTTCCAAGAACCGATGACTTCTTTGAATCCCATTTTTACGGTGGAAAGACAAATTTCCGAGCCCTTTATGCTCCACCAAGGATTAAGTAAAAGTCAAGCTGCTAAGCGTACAGTTGAAATGCTTGAACTAGTGAAGATTCCAAATGCTCGGGAAGTGGCCCAGCAGTATCCCCATCAGCTCTCCGGAGGAATGCGTCAAAGGGTTATGATCGCCATGGCTCTGGCCTGTGAACCTAAACTTCTCATTGCCGATGAGCCTACCACGGCGCTGGATGTAACCATTCAAGCCCAAATTCTCAAGCTGATGAATGATCTTAAAAAAAGCGTCAATGCCTCGATTTTATTTGTAACCCATGATCTGGGTGTTATCAATGAGATGGCCGACGAAGTTGCGGTTATGTACTGCGGGCAGGTAGTAGAACAAACCTCCACCGAAGCAATTTTTGGTAAAAATAGCCGATGGAGCCATCCCTATACCGAAGGGCTTTTAATTTCCGTTCCTAGGCTCGACACAGCCCCCGGTGTACGCCTAGAGGCCATACCTGGCTCGGTTCCCCATCCCCTAGACCTACCAAAGGGTTGTAAGTTCGCACCCCGTTGCCGCTACGCTACGGAGCGCTGTCATGAAGAAGAACCCCGTTTAGAAGAGATTGAACCTGATCATATGATTCGCTGTTTCTATCCGGAAAAAGGGGTGAGAAGCAATGGATAAAAAAATATTATTTAGTTTACGGGGAGTAAAAAAATATTTCCCTCTTAAAAAAGAATCGGTTTTTCAAAAGGAACAGCTCTTTGTAAGAGCCAATGAAGATATCAATATTGATATTTACCAAGGAGAAACCCTGGGTCTTGTTGGAGAATCGGGTTGTGGTAAGTCTACCCTAGGTAGAACTCTTCTTCAGCTTTATCCTGCTACCGAAGGGGAGATACTTTATTATGGAGACGATCCCACGGGTGAAAACCCAGTGGATTTAACCAAGTTATCCAAAGAACAAATCCGCAAGATGCGTAAAGACCTGCAATTGATTTTCCAGGACCCCTACTCCTCTTTAAATCCTAGGATGACCGTGGGCCAGATTATATCTGAAGGTCTAAGGTCCCACAATATCTTTGAAAAGCACGATGAAGTAAGTCAGGCCTATACGCTGGATGTTATGAATAAGTGCGGCCTAGCGCCCTATTTTGTCCATCGATACCCCCATCAATTTAGTGGAGGCCAGCGTCAGCGAATTGGCATTGCCAGAAGTGTAGCTTTAAAGCCTAAATTCATCGTTGCCGATGAGCCGGTTTCGGCCCTGGACGTATCGATTCAGTCCCAGATTATCAATCTGCTCTTGGATCTTAAAGAACAAGAGAATTTAACCTATCTTTTTATTTCCCATGACCTGTCGGTAATTAAGTACATTAGTGACAGAGTGGGAGTTATGTATCTTGGGCATATTGTTGAGCTCACCGATACGGCCAAACTCTTTGCTCATCCTATGCACCCCTATACCGAAGCACTGCTAGAAGCAATTCCGACGATCGATGTGGAAAACAAGAAAAAAATAAAGATTCTTGAAGGGGACATTCCTAGCCCTGTTAATCCTCCCGTCGGATGCAAGTTTCATACAAGGTGCGTCTATGCAACGGATATCTGTAGGGAAGTTATGCCTGCAATGCTAGAATTGGAACCCGGTCATTTTGTAGCCTGTCACCACCCTCTGGGGATGAGATAATGTTTTATAAAGGAAGAATCGATAAGATTTTTGAATTAACAAAAAAAGATAATGAGAAAGAAGAATTTCTCCAGGATGAACTTGAAGATTTGACTCGGTATAAAAACAGAACCGAGCTAGAAAAAGGTGATATGCTCTCTATGATATTGGGCGCCTATTATGCATTTCTTCCCATATTTATTATCCTTTTTATCATTCTTTACTTGGTTCGACCTTGGTAGAAAAAAGCGACTTTTCCCTTTTGGGAGAGGTCGTTTTTTATTTTATTTTCAAAAAACAAATCACTGAACTAAGTATTTTATCCAATGTTGATAAAAAGATTGCTAAGAACTGTTCTTCTAAAAATCAAACTTAAAACCCAAGGGCTGATTGACATATTATCCTGTGGGCAGAGAGTGGGGTCCAAGATACTAAAAAACAGAAAAATTACAAATTCTTCTCTAGACACTCCGGGCTATAAAAGAGGGTATAAAGCAATTGAAGTCAATAAATGGCTATCATGAAGGTCTAAGGAGGGAAAAGATGAGAGCAAAAACGGCTATTCTTGTATTATTCACTCTACTTTTAACCTCAGTTCTAGCGGGATGTGGCAGTGCAAATGAAACAGTCCCTGCTCCAGAAGAGCCGAGCGCTGAAGTGCCACAGGAAATCCCCGCAGATGAACCGGCGAAAGAAGTCGCTACAGAAGAAAAAGTGGAAGAGGCACCCATCGTCACTGAAACTGTAATGAAGGAAAACAAGTTAATTATGGGCGATACTACCGAGGCCAGTGGCGACTGGGAAACCTTTTGGGCCAGCAGTGGAACGGACTTTACTGTTCTCGAGCTCACCCGTATGCAAGGAACCGTAGAATGGGACTTTGAAGGAAATCCCTATGTGAATAAAACCGCTGTGGAAAATGTTGAAAGCACTGAAAATAGCGATGGCTCAGTCACCTATACTTGGATGATCAAAGAGGGCCTCCTGTGGAGCGACGGGACCCCCATTACAGCTGAGGATTTTGTCTCTGGGATACTTTTTTCTAGTTCACCACAAATGGCCATGTTTGATTCCCTATATACAAGGGGTTCTTATCTTAAGGGCTACGGAGATTTTCGTGATGGAAATACAAGAATTTTTGAAGGCGTCAACCTAATAGATGATAGGACCTTTGCTCTTACTATAGATGCACTAAATCGGCCCAATTTCTATGAGCAGTTCAATGCTTCCAGTGTGCCCTTTAAGCTTTCCTATTGGATTGGAGATGGGGCAGGGATCAAAGATGATGGGGAAGGATGTTATTTTGTTGGCGAATTTGCTGAGATGATTGACTATGAATCAGGAATAAATGTTGAAAATTTAACCGCAGAACAGGGGGCTATTTTTGACAAGTACAACGAAATGGTCCAAAAAGCCCGCTATGGCGTTGAGGACTGGCCCAATTCCGGACCCTATGTAATTGATAGCTTTGATAAAAAGACAAAAGAAGTTGTTCTAAGCATCAATCATAAGTATCCCGGTAACTATGAAGGCGTAAAGCCATCGATAGAGACCATTGTAATTCAACTGGTTAATACTGAAACTGCCATGGAGCAACTCAGAAAAGGAGAACTTTCTCTTCTAAGCAATATATCCAGCGGTAGCGAAATTAAAACTGGGCTTGAATTAATAGAAAAGGGAGAAGAGATAGATTTTATCACTTATCCTAGGGCAGGATACGGCATGATAGATTTCAAATGTGATGTTGGTCCTACTCGTTTTGTAGAAGTACGTCAAGCCCTAGCCAAGCTCCTTGACCGCGATGAGTTTGTACAAAGATATACCGACGGTTTTGGCACCCTTGTTCATGGCCCCTATGGTGAAGGACAATGGTTCTACCAAGAAACAAAGGATGAGCTCCTTGGCCTTGTGGATCTATATGAGTACTCACCCGAGGAGGCAGTCCTTCTTCTTGAGAAGGCAGGATTTATCTTCAATGAAACCGGGGAAGATTTCCAAGAAGGGGACCAGCTTCGCTATCGCAGAGGTGATGATGGCGAGCTTGAGCCCCTGATCATTAAATGGTCTAGCTCTGGCAACGCAGTTTCCAAGATGATTGATGAACTTTTGGTTGAAAATCCTGAAGTTAAAAAAGCCGGCGTGATAATTGAAGAGGATATAATGGATTTCACCGAGCTTTTTAGATACAACAACAGGGACAAAAGCGATGAAAAATATGTTGATAATGACTACAACATGTTTAATCTAGCAACAAACTTTTCAAAGATTTATGATATGTCTGGTCAATTTACTACGGATCCGCAAAGGGTGGCCTTAGGGTCTAATCTCAACTATCTACTAGATCCAGCTCTGGAGGCTGCGGCCGATGCAATTGTTATGACAGAACCTGGGGATAGGGAAGCTTTCAAAGATAAATTTGTTGATTTTGTAGTAATTTGGAATCAACTGCTTCCCCAAATTCCTCTGTACTCCAATGAGATTCACGACTTTTTTTCTTTGGATGTTGTTGAATATAAAAACTCGGCTATAGCTGATATGAGTTTGGTTTTGCTCTATGCAAAGATGGCCAAATAATAGGGAATTCAGTTTATGTAAAGGCAGCAATGGAGCTTTCGCTCCATTGCTGCCTTTAGGTATATATGTTGAGATTTTTCTGAGAAATCGAAACAGGTGATGCTTTTTATTTCCTTTGGTTTTGATACAAAAGAATAGTTTTTCCTTAATAAAAAGAAGTCGTTTTTTTAAAGTCAATTGCACTTTCTGGGTTTATTGGGTATAATAAAGTTAGTTAAAGAACTGTCAATTAGAGGAGGTTTGGATGGATTATTCGCGACTTAAGTGGCACGTTGAAGACAAAATCGGAGTTCTCACCCTAAATAGCCCTGAAACCCTCAATGCACTGGACAGCATTATTCTTAATGAGCTAGAGGCCTGGGTAGATGGGCCAGCTCAAGAGGAGACATTAAGGGCGATTGTTATTACCGGTGAAGGAAAAGCCTTTGTGGCCGGAGCCGATATTAAAGAAATGCTTTCCTTGGACGCCCAGGGAGCCAAGAAATTTGGTATGTTAGGTTCAACGATCTTTAGAAAGATTGAAAAGCTTAGCATTCCTGTTTTGGCTGCCGTTAATGGCTTTGCTCTGGGGGGAGGCTGCGAGCTTGCTCTATGCTGTGACATCCGTCTGGCTTCAAAAAGAGCGAAGTTTGGCCAACCTGAAGTAGGTCTTGGCATTACACCGGGTTTTTCAGGAACCCTTAGACTTCCTAGGGTTGTGGGGGTTGCCAAAGCAAAGGAGCTTATCTATACCGCAAAGATCGTCGGTGCCGATGAGGCTCTTAGCCTAGGTCTTGTTAATCATGTTGTAGAACCCGAAGAACTATTAGAGAAAACGATGCAGATGGCAAGACAAATTGCCGGAAATTCCGGTTCAGCCGTAAGCAAATCAAAGGCTGCCATTGACCGGGGACTTGATATGGATATTGACAATGCAATTCTTGTAGAAAACGATCTTTTTGCTCTGTGTTTTGCCCAGGACGACCAAAAGGAAGGAATGCAGGCCTTTGTAAATAAGAAGAAGCCCGCATTTAAATAGGAGGAATTATGAAATTTGGAGTAGTTGGAACTGGAACCATGGGTGCAGGTATTGCACAAATTCTTGCTCAAAAGGGTCATGAAGTTCTTATGATGGCTCGAAGAGAAAGTTCTATTGAAAGAGGCCTTGGCACCATTAGTAAAGGCTTGTCTCGAGGCGTACAAAAAGGTCGCATGACCCAAGAAGAGATGGACGGCATAATGGCTCTAGTAAAGGGAACCACTGAGCTGGAAGATCTAAAAGATGTGGAGTTTATCATTGAAGCGGCTTCAGAAGAAGTAGAAGCGAAAAAGGAACTTTTTGCTAAACTCGATCAGATGCTAGGAGAAGACGTAATCCTTGCTACCAATACTTCATCTCTTTCCATAACGGAGATTGCCTCGGCTACAAACCGTCCTGGCAAAGTCATTGGTATGCACTTTTTCAATCCAGTGCCAATGATGAAACTTGTAGAAGTTATTTGTGGTGTTGCTACGGAACCCGAAGTAGAAAAAAGAGTTTTTGCCCTAGCGCAAGAACTAGAGAAAACGGCAGTTCGTGTCGAAGAGGCCCCGGGCTTCGTGGTTAACCGTATCTTGGTTCCTTTGATTAACGAAGGGGTAGGCATTCTCGCCGATGGCGTAGCCAGTGCCGAAGACATCGATAATGCAATGAAGCTTGGCGCTAATCATCCCATGGGACCCCTAGCCCTGGGAGATTTAATTGGTCTTGATGTATGCCTAAATATTATGGATGTTCTTTATACTGAATTCCAGGATTCAAAATATCGTGCCCATCCTCTACTAAGAAAGATGGTACGTGCGGGTCATTTGGGAAGAAAAACGAAAAAAGGATTTTTCGATTATTAGGAACTAAAATAAGAGATCGAAGGTTAGAGCACTTTTAGGTCTAAGAGTAAGACTTAGATAGCACCAACCTATCGATCTTTTTCTTTTGATTTCTATCATACTAATTAAAAACATAGCTTGGTATTTCTTGCAAAGTAAAGAACAAGAGGATTTAAAAGATAAGGAAGGGAACTTTTCCCTTCTTGATGAAACCATAGAAAAAACGAAGGAAAATGACAAACTTGCCTACAGTATCCACGGGGCATTAAGCATGAAGATTAAACCTGAATTCTACGAAAACAAGAAACTCCGGGTTCATCTGCCTCTTCCTATAGAGTACGTCCAGGTGAAGAATCTCAAAATACATAATATCTCTCCTGAAAGCCAGCTATATTGCAGATCCTGAGCACGGAGAGCCAAGGGTATTTTTTGAAGGTGTTTATGAAAAAGAATAAGAGTTTTAGATAGAATTTTCCTTCGAAAATCATGTCAAAGACAATACGCCTTACCCCCAGGGCATTTCTGAACTTTAGCCTAGATTTCATATCCAGCAGCAAGAACCCCATATTGTTTTCACACCCTATGGCTGGCTCCTTGCCGATGGTTGCTTTGGTGGATCAGCCTTTAGGACGGGAAATAAAAAACGCTGGAATTTCTATGGCTATAATCTGGAGCCCTTTAGAATACCCTTGGCTTCAGAGTTCCAGCATGCCTTTCATCGGGAAAAAAGTTTTCTTAGAAAGGATCCCTAGGATAATCAAAATGGTGAAGCTGAGTATGAAGATCATGGACTTACTTCCCGGTATGTGGATACAAAATCCCTGTTACTTTCAATCAGTGAAATCTAGAAAACTAAGATAGGAAGCTGTAATCCCATAGAGAAGATAATCTTAAGGGAATTAAGGTATTCTCCTAGAGTGCGCTAAGCCAAGTAAGTAGTATTTTCCAAAAGGAGGGGACTTGGCGAAGCAGAAATTGACAACAGTCCCAAAAAGTATAGTATTGAAGCTATAGTTCTTCATAATGTAATTTAAGCTAGCAAGAAAGGACTATAGTGAAATCTAATTGTCCCTTTGAAAAGAACGATAAAAAGGGTTTTTTGAGAAGAACTATTTTTAATTTCATGAATAATCTTGTACAAAATCACCCTTTTGAAGTATAATAAAACTAATCAAGAAGAAGTAAATAGAGGTGCGTTTAAAGGGTAGTGTTTCACCGATACGAGAGGACAATCGTGGCGGAGCATGAAGGGTTAAGCGCCGAAAGAGAAAATTAATGTCCTACTTTTCTCTTGGTGAACGGGTTGATGCCTTTTCACTGTCATGACACTATCATGGAGCGCTATTTATGTTTTGTTGAAAAATGAAACATGTAGGGCTTTTTTTAAGCCTAAATCGAAGGAGGAAGAATGGAATCTACAATCAGATTAAGGATGAGCAGTGCCGATGCCCACTATGGTGGAAACTTAGTTGACGGAGCAAAAATGCTGCAACTCTTTGGGGATGTGGCAACTGAATTACTTATTCGACGTGATGGTGATGAGGGACTATTTGTCGCTTATGACATGGTGGAATTCACAGCGCCTGTATATGCAGGAGAGTTTATCGAAGCGAGAGGTCATATTGCCAGTGAAGGTTCAAGTAGCAGAAAGATGGAATTTGAAGCTTACAAAGTCATTGTTCCAAGAACTGACATTAGTGACTCAGCCTGTGATGTTTTAGAAGAACCAATCCTTGTATGTCGTGCAACCGGAACCTGTGTTGTTCCAAAGAAGAATCAACGGAGGTAGAGAATGGATAAATTAATTATTACTGCTGCTATTAGTGGTGCTGAAGTAACAAAAGAGCATAACCCTGCTATCCCCTATACGGTGGAAGAAATTGCCAGGGAGGCAAAAAGTGCCTATGATGCGGGAGCCAGCATCATCCACCTTCACGTTCGCAATGATGATGGGACCCCAACTCAAGATAGGGCACGATTTGAAGCTTGTATCAACGCAATTCGCGAAGTAGCCCCAGATGTTATCATTCAGCCCTCTACAGGTGGCGCTGTCGGTATGACGGATCTTGAAAGACTTCAACCCACAGAAATTGAAGGAACCGAGATGGCAACCCTTGACTGTGGAACTCTCAACTTTGGTGGAGACGAAATCTTTATTAACACAGAAAATACCATCAAAAACTTTGGTAGAATTATGATTGAAAGAGGAATTAAGCCAGAAATCGAAGTCTTTGATAAAGGTATGATTGACTATGCGATTCGTTTTGAGAAACAAGGATTTATTAAAAAACCTATGCACTTTGACTTTGTTCTTGGCGTTCAAATGAGTGCTTCTGCAAGAGACCTCGCCTTTATGGTAGACAGTATTCCTGAAGGAAGTACCTGGACTGTCTCCGGCATTGGTCGCCACGAATTTCCAATGGCAGCTATAGGTATTGCCATGGGTGGTCATGTACGTGTTGGTTTTGAAGATAATGTTTATTTAGATCGTGGCGTTCTTGCCAAGAGCAATGGTGAGCTAGTAGAGCGTGTAGTAAGACTCGCTAAGGAACTGGGTAGAGAAGTTGCCACACCGGCCGAAGCTAGAAAAATTCTAAATCTGGAGGAAAAATAATATGAGTCTAGGATGCAAATACGGAACCCATCGAGTGATTGAACCCAAAGGTGTTCTTCCCCAAGCTGCTCAAAAAATTGACAACGACATGAATATTCGTGACAATGAGATACTAGTAGATGTCATTGCCCTGAATATCGACTCAGCCAGCTTCACTCAAATTGCCAATGCTTGTGAGCACGATGTTGAGAAAATCAAAGAAATGATTACCGGCATCGTAGCAGAGCGTGGAAAAATGCAAAACCCAGTTACCGGTAGTGGTGGAATGCTTATCGGTACGGTAAAAGAAATTGGTTCTGCCTTAAAGGACAAAGTAGCCATCAAAGAAGGGGATAAAATTGCGACCCTAGTTAGCCTTTCTTTAACACCTCTAAAAATTAATAGCATCAAAAAAGTATATCCTGAGATTGATCGTGTTGAAATCGATGGAACCGCTATTTTGTTTGAATCTGGGATCTATGCCAAACTTCCCGATGATATGACAGAAAACCTCGCCCTGGCTGCCCTTGATGTGGCCGGTGCTCCTGCCCAGACTGCTAAGCTTGTTCGCCCTGGCGATAAAGTGCTGGTTCTTGGTGGAAGTGGTAAGAGCGGAATGATGTGTGTCTATGAAGCGAAAAAACGTGTAGGGCCAACAGGACGTGTTGTTGCCCTCGTCTCTAGAGAAGCAACAAAAGAACGTCTTGCTACTCTAGGCTTTGCCGATGAAATAATTGTCGCCAATGTCCAAGCGCCCATCGAAGTTCTTGATAAAGCATTGGCTGCGAATAATGGCGAAGAATACGATATCTCTATCAACGTTGTCAATGTACCCAATGCTGAAATGAGTACTATTCTGCCCGTACGTGATGGCGGAATCGTCTATTTCTTCAGTATGGCCACAAGCTTCACTAAAGCTGCCCTTGGAGCTGAAGGGGTTGGTAAAGACGTGACCATGATCGTCGGTAACGGATACACCAAGGACCACGCAGAAATCACTCTGGCAGAACTTCGCGAATCAGACAAACTACGCGAGATCTTTGAAAAACTCTATCTGTAAAAGGGAGGATAGGATGAATTTAGAAGCTGAAAAAAGAAGAGAATTACTCTTCCCCGGCGTTTCCGATGCAGATTGGAAGAGTTGGAAATGGCAAGTAAAAAACCGTGTCGAGACTCTGGAACAACTTAAAAAATATATTCCTTTGACCGCCGAAGAAGAAGAGGGAGCCAAAACAACTCTTGAAACTCTTCGTATGGCCATTACCCCCTACTACTTATCTCTTATCGATCCTGAGAATCCACATGATCCTGTACGTAAGCAAGCCGTGCCCACTGCCGCTGAAGTACATCGTAGCCCCTGGGACCTTTTGGACCCTCTGAGTGAAGATGAAGATTCTCCGGTACCAGGATTGACCCATCGCTACCCTGACCGCGTACTCTTTCTTATCACCGACCAGTGCAGTATGTATTGTCGTCACTGTACCCGTAGGCGTTTTGCTGGACAAACCGATGCGCCGGTGAATAAGGCGCAGATTGATGGATGTATCGATTATATTGCCAGAACCCCCCAGGTTCGTGACGTTCTTCTTTCTGGCGGAGACGCTCTTCTTATGAGCGACGATCGTCTAGAAGATATTATTAGCAGACTTCGCGCCATCCCCCATGTAGAAATTATCCGCATCGGAAGCCGTGTGCCTGTTGTTATGCCCCAACGCATCACGGAAGATCTGGTAAATATGTTGAAGAAATATCACCCTATTTGGCTCAATACTCACTTTAATCATCCCAACGAAATAACCAATGAATCCAAGGAAGCCTGTGAGCTTATGGCAAATGCTGGTATTCCTCTAGGAAATCAATCGGTTCTTCTTAAAGGTGTCAATGACTGTGTTCATATTATGAAGGATCTTGTCCAACAACTGGTAAGAATCCGCGTACGCCCCTATTATATTTACCAGTGTGACTTAAGCTTCGGTCTTGAGCACTTTAGAACCTCTGTTTCCAAGGGTATTGAGATTATTGAAGCCCTTAGAGGCCATACTTCTGGATACGCCGTACCTACCTTTGTTGTCGACGCTCCTGGCGGAGGTGGCAAGATTCCGGTTATGCCAACCTATGTCATCAGCCAATCTCCAAACAAGGTTGTTCTGCGAAACTATGAAGGCGTTATTACCACCTATAGTGAGCCCGATTGCTATATCGCCGATTGTCATTGTGACATCTGTACAGGCAAAAAAGAGGGGAAACTCGGCGGTGTTGCCGGACTTCTTGCTGGTGAGCGTATGGCTCTTGAACCTGTGCATCTTGCTCGTAAAGAAAGACATGTTGATTGATCGAATAAGGCATCTTAGGTCCCTGGCTATTATCGGAATGGATAAAAATGCCGGAAAGACCACGGTTCTAAATCACTTAATTCAAGAAGCCAAGGCGGTGGGTTTTACCCCCACCTTGGCTCTTACTAGTATTGGTAGAGATGGCGAAGAAAAAGATTTGGTCACTTCCAGTATTAAACCCAAGATTTATGTATATCCAGGAACCCTGGTGGCGACAACCCGGGACCTATTAAATCGCTGTGATCTTACCAAAGAGATTTTAGAAACCACCGGCATCAATACCCCTACGGGAGAAGTTATTCTATTTAGGGCTAAAAGTGCCGGCTTTGTAGAAATTGCAGGCCCTTCCAATGTAGGGGGTGCCCAAAGGGTAAAAGAATCTTTCTTAGCCATTGATCCAGGCTGCTTTTATTTGGTGGACGGTGCCCTATCTAGAAAAAGTACCGCAGGGCATTTTTTGACCGATGGAGCCATTCTTGCCACCGGTGCCAGTTCCTCTTCGTCTATGGCTAAGGTGGTGGATAAAACCATTACCATGGTGGAAATATTCAAGAGTCCTAGGCTTGAAGAGGAGCACTACGAAAAGGTAAAGGCAAGTCTTGAAGAGGCTCGACTGGTTATTTTTGGTGGAAAGATTACTCCTATCCCTGTTGAACTGGCCTTTACAGCGGCCAGAGAGGCAGCAGAAATAATTGATAAAGACTCTTATCTTATTGCGATAAAAGGTGTTGTAACCGATTCTTTCTTGAATTCCTTAATGTCCGGTGCTGATATTAAAGGGAAGACCTTGGTCATTGAAGATGCCACCAGGCTTCTTATTGGTGCCGAGCTTTGGCGAAAGATAAAGAGCCTAGAAATGAAGATTAGGGTTTTACAAAAAATTGATCTTGTAGCCCTGACAATTAACCCTTTTTCACCTCGGGGGCTTCACTTTGATAGCCAGAGCTTTGAAGCAGCCCTTTCCCGAAGGACAGATCTTTTCATCTACGATGTAGGGAGGGACTATGCTACTTAGTATCAAAGAAAGAAGAGATATTGGCCTGGAGTATGTTTTTGAAAAACTTCAGATCATGACACCCTATGGGGAGAAAAGGCAGGGGTTAAAAAGAATCTACCGGCCCGAAGAAAAAAGCGAACTTCAAAAGGAACTGGAAGCGGTTCAACTCTTCGCCAAAGAACTTTCGGCAAAGGCCTATCCTCTTCATGAGTTGCAGTATGAATTCTGCAGAGTGAAGGAGATCTCCGGTTCCATTACCAGAGCACAGCGGGGAGCTACTCTGGATGAAGTTGAGCTTTTTGAAATCAAAACATTTTCTCGAGTAATTAGTGAACTCCGGCGCAAGTCAGAAAATCTGAAACTTCCCAAGGACTTTGAGTTAAAGAGCCTCGAGGAAGTCACCATGGCTCTAGATCCCGATGGAAGTGGACTCCTGACCTTTTATATTTACGATAGTTACAGTGAAAATCTTAAAGAGCTTCGCCGGAAAAAAAAGGCCATGGAAGAGGAAATCTATCGCCAAAAAGAAGAAAAACGTGAAGAGCTCTTTTCACAAAGGGCGGCCCTGGTGGTAGAAGAAGAGCAAGAGGAGCGCCGTATTCGAGGAGATCTTTCCCGGATTATCGCTACTTATAGCAAGGACTTTTTTCACAATATGCAGGCCATTGGACAACTGGACCACTGGATTGCTAAGGCAAAGCTTGCCCGGCAGTATCCTTCTTGTATGCCCAAACTCTTAGATGAGAAAAGCATTAAACTTATAGAAGCCACCAGTCCCATGATGATTGATCTACTTCGAAGAGATATGGTGGAGTTTCAAAGCTTGGATATTGAACTCAGGGGAGGAACAACGGTGGTAACCGGGGCCAATATGGGAGGGAAGAGTGTCAGTTTAAAAACCCTTCTACTGAATGTTCTCCTCGTTCATCTGGGCATGCTACCCTTTGCAAAGGAAGCTTCTCTTGGGCTTTTTGATTTTATCTTCTATCTGGGAGATGATTATGAAGATGTCAAATCCGGGCTTTCGAGCTTTGGTGCCGAAGTACTAAAACTTCGAGATATTCTAAAGAGAACGAAAAAAGAAAAGGGACTCCTTGTGCTGGATGAACCTGCCCGGGGGACAAACCCCAAAGAGGGAAGGGCCATCGTAAAGGGATTCTCACAGTACTTTCTTGGAGGAGAAAATATTCTCCTACTTGCTACACACTTTGATCAGATCCTAGAACCTGGAATGGTTCATTATCAGATTCGGGGTTTTGAAGGGGTTGACTTTGAGAAACTAAAGGACAAGCTCCAATTTAAAGGGGAGAAATCTTTAGATCTTCTTCGCTCCCAAATGGACTATCGCCTTGAATTAGTCAGTGGCGGAGCCGAAGTACCAAAGGATGCCCTGCGTATATGCGCATTACTGGGTCTTGATAGGGAGCTTATCGAGACTATAAATCAATTGTTATAGGGAGGCAACATTTGAGCAAACTTAATTTAGATAAGGCCAAGGTGGAGAAGGCCAGGGAATTGGCAGGGCGGATTGCCAAGGATACCCAGCAGTTTGTCGATCTTCACACCACCGTTACGGTGGAACGTACCATCTGTCGTCTTTTAGGCATAGATGGAGTCAATGATATTGAGGTGCCCCTTCCCAATCTAGTGGTGGATCAGCTTGTTGAAAACCACGCTTTGGGTATAGGAGCAGCCTTTTATATCTCCAATGCCATGATTCAGACAAAAAAGACTCCTCAGGAAATTGCGGAAGCGATTTCTCGGGGCGAGCTTGATATTACAAAGCTTCCTCTGGCAGATTCTTTTGAAATTCAGCTTAACCTTCAAGAGACGGTTAAGAATATGGTTAAACGCATCAAAGAAAATAGAAATCAGCGAGAAACCTTTTTATCCAGATTTGGTGATGCAGAAGGCCCCTATCTCTACGTAATCGTTGCCACAGGCAACATCTATGAAGACATTGTACAGGCCAGAGCAGCGGCGAAGCAGGGAGCCGACATTATTGCCGTTATCCGTACTACGGGCCAGAGTCTTCTTGACTATGTTCCCTACGGCCCCACCACCGAGGGTTTTGGTGGTACCATGGCTACCCAGGAAAATTTCCGACTTATGCGCTCGGCTTTGGATGAAGTGGGCGAAGAGCTGGGACGCTATATTCGTCTGTGCAACTACTGCTCGGGACTATGCATGCCGGAGATTGCCGCTATGGGAGCCATCGAGCGTTTAGATGTTATGTTAAACGATGCACTTTATGGCATCCTCTTTAGAGATATCAATATGAAGCGCACCATGGTTGACCAATATTTTTCAAGGATGATCAATGGTTTTGCCGGCGTTATCATCAATACCGGTGAAGACAACTACCTAACCACCGCCGACGCCTTTGAAGAGGCCCACACTGTATTGGCAAGCCAGTTTATCAATGAGCAGTTTGCCCTTATGGCGGGACTTCCTGAAGAGCAGATGGGACTGGGCCACGCCTTTGAGATGGATCCATTGCTGGAAAATGGATTTGTTTATGAATTAGCCCAGGCACAGATGGCTAGAGAAATTTTCCCCAATGCACCCCTTAAGTATATGCCCCCCACTAAATTTATGACGGGCAATATCTTTAAAGGCCATATCCAGGATGCTCTTTTCAACATGGTTACTGTAATAACCGGACAAAAACTGCAGCTTCTAGGTATGATGACCGAAGCCATCCACACCCCCCTTATGTCCGATAGAGCTCTGGCCATTGAAAATGCCGAGTATATTTATCACACAATGAAGGGCCTACGGGAAGAGATTCAGTTTAAGCCCGGCGGTATGGTAGAAAAACGTGCAGCCTTCGTTCTTGATGAAGCCATTAAGCTTTTGGAAGAAATGGAAGGTCTAGGCCTCTTTAAATGCCTAGAGCTCGGAAAATTTGGTGATGTTAAACGTCCTCAAGATGGAGGAAAGGGCCTTGCCGGAGTTACCGTTAAAGAAAAGGAATACTTCAATCCCTTTATCCCATACTTTCTTGAGAAGGAGGTAATCTGATGAGTGCAGGACTATACAGTAGCAAAAAGCAGAGTGGAGATAAGAACTTAGATCTTAAGAATCTGCGTCCCTATGGGGATACCATGAACGATGGAAAAGTCCAGCTCAGTTTTACCCTTCCCGTAAAAGACGATGAGCAGGGAGTGGAGGCAGCTAAAGAGCTGGGCAAAAAGATGGGACTCCTAGAGCCCCTAGTGGCCTGGCATGAAGCCCTGGATAAAGAATTCACCTTCTATGTGGTTTATGGCTCCGTAGTCCATGGAGTCAACTATGAAGACATCCATGTGGACATTGTTGATGTAGAGACTATGACCATGGAAGAAACCGATGCCTACATTAAAGAAAAAATTGGCCGTCCCATTGTCATTATCGGAGCCAGTACCGGCACCGATGCCCATACTGTTGGCATTGATGCCATTATGAACATGAAGGGTTATGCAGGACATTTTGGTTTGGAGCGCTACGCCATGATCGACGCCTATAATCTGGGTAGCCAGGTGGAGAATGAAGAATTTATTCGCCAGGCCGTAGAAAAAAAAGCCGATGTACTTCTAGTAAGTCAAACCGTAACCCAAAAAGATGTGCATATCCAAAATATGACCCAGCTGGTGGAACTCCTTGAAGCCGAGGGTCTGCGCGATAAAATAATCCTTATTGCCGGAGGACCTCGAGTGAACAATGAGCTAGCCAAAGAGCTGGGCTATGATGCCGGCTTTGGCCCCGGAAAGTTTGCCGATGATGTGGCCACCTATGCCGTGGAAGAATTTGTTGCCCGAGGAATGAAGTAGGACAAAAAGCTTAATACAGACAATGAAGAGGAACCTTCACAGACGGCGAAGGTTCCTTTCCTTTGAAGGGGTAGACCCATGCATTTATCGGGTATAGAAAAGATGGACATCCATTAACGAAGGAAATGAAGGAATAAAGATGATGAAGACAAAAAAACTCTACGAAGACCCTTATTTAAAAAGCCATGGTGCCAAGGTGATGGGCTTTCACGAATCGGGAGCTCTCATACTGGATGAAACGATTTTCTTTCCCCAAGGAGGAGGCCAACTGGCCGATGAAGGCTTTATTCAAGGCCATCCTGTTTTAGATGTAAAAGAAGAAGGAGAGTTTATTCTCCATTATATTGAGTCCACGGAAGATTTGTACCTAGGTAAAGAAGTTGAACTACAAATAGATTGGGACAATCGCTTTCATAATATGCAGCAGCATACGGGAGAGCACATCCTCTCGGGCCTTGCCCAGAGTATCCACGGAGCCTATAATGTAGGCTTTCATATTGGAAAGGATATGATGAGGGTTGACTACGATAAAGAACTGAGCTGGGAGCAGCTGGAGGACTTGGAAAGAAAAGCCAATGAGGCCATCAGCCAAAATGTTTCCATTGTTAGTTTCTATCCAAGGCCTACGGTTTTAGAATCCCTACCCTATCGCAGCAAAAAGATTCTTGAGGGCGATATCAGGGTGGTTGAGGTCAAGGGCTATGACCTTTGCACTTGCTGCGGAACTCACGTGCGACTCAGTGGCGAAGTGGGACTCCTTAAAATACTTAGTAGGGAAAACTATAAAGGCGGCGTACGCCTGGGGGTGCTCTGTGGTTTTAAGGCCTTGGAATACTTTGATAGACTCACAAAGCAATCCATGCAAATGAGCCATCTTCTTTGTGCACCGGTGCTTGAGCTCTATCCTGCCCTAGAACAAATCTTTGAAGATCGGGAGAAAATCCGAAGGCTATCGGTTGAAAAGGATGAAGAGCTTATCGCTTTAAAACTGGAAAAAGAAGATGGAAAGAAGGATCTTCTAATATTTGAGAAAACGCTGAAGGGAAAAAGCCTTAAAAACTACGTTCTTGCCCTCTCCCATGACCGAGAAGGTCTCTTGGCGGTCTTTAGTCCCGAAGAAGAGGGTTATAGCTTTTTACTAATAAGTTCCGGTGAAGATATTTCCATTCTAGGCAAGAAGCTACTTAAGGACTATGGGGGAAAAGGCGGAGGAAGAGGCGTTAACTTCCAGGGCTGGATACCGGCTAAGGAAGACAACCAAGAAGAAAGAGAAAGGATTCGAACATGGTTCAAGACATTTACACAGCAGTAATAGAGCCCCGTTTTGCTGAGACAGACATGATGGGGGTGGTGTATCACGCCAATTATCTTATTTGGTGTGAGGTGGCGAGGACCGGCTTATCCAAACATCTGGGGTATAGTTATTCAAAAATTCATGAAGACGAGGTTATTTGGCCCGTTCGTAGAGCCTCCTTGGACTATCGCCGGCCAGCTATTTTTGGAAACAGAATTTATGTAAAAACAATGATAAGGACCTTCAGTGGAGTTCGGCTTATTTATAACTATGAATTTTCTGATGAAGAAGGAAACCTTCTAGCCACAGCCACCACCGAGCACGGAGCCACCAATAGCGACCTAAGAGTAATCAACCTCTATAAAGTAGACCCTGAAATGGCCCAGTGCCTGGATTGCTACGTCAAAATTTGCAAGGAGCAAGAAAACAAGTGAATCAAAATATAAAGATTAGAGATTTAAGTCATGCCGGAGAGGGTGTGGGATTGATCAATGAAAAAGTATGCTTTGTTCCCGGCCTTCTACCCGGTGAAGAGGCTTTTGTTGAGGTCATCGAAAACAAGAAAAACTTTCAAAGAGGAAGAGTGTTGGAACTTCTTCAGCCTTCTGAGCACCGAGTCAGTAGCCCCTGTCCCTACCAAGGGGAGTGCGGAGGCTGCCCCCTTATGCCCCTGGAGTATAATGAGCAGTTTCTTTGGAAAAAGAACTTTAGTGAGAGAACCATGAAAAAAATGGCAGGGCTTGATCTTATTTATGGGGATCTTATCCCGGCAGATAAGACTCTTTTTTACCGAAATAAACTCACTCTCTTTATTGAAAATGGAAAAGTCGGATTTAAAGAGCAAAGGTCTTCTCAAGTTGTTCCTATAGAAAACTGCATGGTGGCCGATGAATCCTTTGCACCTTTTTTTAGCATCCTAGAGGGAAGAGAAGATCTTTTCTCAGCGGTCCTTCGTAAGGCCGATGAAGGGGTCATGGTTATTTTACAAGGGGAAAGGCTAAAAAAAGATTACAAATTCTACCGTGAACTTGCAGAAGCGGGAGCAAAGTCCATTTACTTCTCCGAGCAGAAAAAAGGAGATCCCAGTCTTTCGGGGAGACTCTCTCATTTAAGAGGAGAAAAAACCCTGAGTTACCATGTCATGGGTAGAGAATTTTCACTTACCCCCAGGAGCTTTTTTCAGATTCACAAGGAGCAGGCAAGAAAACTTTATGAGCTGGTTAGAGACTTCGCTGATTTACAAAAAGATCAAAGTGTTTTGGACCTTTATTGTGGTCAGGGTACCCTGGGAGCCTATTTGGCTTCCTATGCTAGAAATGTCATAGGCGTTGAAGTGGTTCAAGAGGCTGTAAATCAAGCTGAGCAGAGCATTCCTAGTAACATGGAACTGCTTCAAGGTAGAGTAGAGCATATGGATTTGCCAAAGGTAGATGTTGTCATCCTTGATCCACCCAGAGCCGGTGTAGAGGATCAAGTTATACAAAAGCTTCTAGATATGGGCCCCGATAAAATCCTCTATGTTTCCTGTAATCCTGTAACCCAAGCAAGAGACATAAAAAAACTGCTTACTTCTTACAGCGTCGAAAAAGCAGGGCTTGTGGATCTTTTCCCCAATACAGCTCACATTGAATCGGTGATGCTGCTAACAAGGAATCTCTCCTAATATACAATTTGCTAAAAGAACCTCCAGAGCAATAAAAAAGGGTCTCCATCCATTAACCGCTATCCGGACTGTTTTGAGCGAGATGTTAATGTATGGGGACTCTTTGTAAATACAAAGTAGAATGGCTTCCAGTAGATAGGAAGCAATTTTTAGATGGAATTATCCTCTATGAATAGAGGGTAAAATGCTTTGAGGTTTTGTTATTTTATTTTACTGGTTTAAAAACCTATCCTTTTCCTGGTTTGGAACCATAGCACAAATTTATTTACCGTGGATATGTTGCAAATTTTTCTTCGTGGATTAGGGTAAAGGAACTCTAGGATTGGACTTTAATTTTTCTCTTTTGCCGTTATTCGAAGTCCTTGTATTGAAGCCAAAAACAGCAACGCGCCAATAAGGATCATGCCAATAACGAAAAAGACCGAACTAAATCCAGAGCGGTAGGGCTGGCTACTGAAGATTGCCGGCAACTGGGCACTGCCAGCCAAAAGGGGCCAGATGATTCCTATCCCCATCTGAATAAAATATCCGAGACGATGGTTGCCTCCCAAAAGATATAGTCCCAAGGCTTGAACAGCCACAAGTAGTGCTACCACGACTTGCAGTATCAGTATAGGAATGCCATTTTTAGCGGGCTCACCCAAAGCAAAATCCTCTAGAGTGTGGGGGATTACCATTATCATAAGCAGCAGTGACAAAATCGCCACAACAGCTTTATACCGTAACATTTTACCATCCATCTTTTCCTCCCTCTACTTTATTTTGTAATCATATAAGTTGCAAGTTAATTTCCCTATTGAACTTGTACCGCCTGTTGGGACCATAGAAGGACATCACTGATCTTATGTTTTAATGAAGGCCAAGACTAAAAGAATATTATCGATGATTGTTTACCTATACTTTTATTTTGCCTGTCTATTAATGGTATATTACCCAGAAAACTGTGCATCAACTTAAAGGAAAAAACATAGAAACAAACTAATTTTTTTATCCAAACCCATTGTTCTTGTTTTTTCAGATTAAAGAATCCTTAGCTGGTTTTTTCAAATCCCTCGCCTTCTGGCAAAGGCGCCGGTTAAAAGGGGCTGGGGTAGATGCAAAGATACTCATCACCAAGGAGTAACGAACAATTTACACCATCTATACTGGACTTTTAAGGCTTGCTAGAAGTGTAGGGTGGCTCAAGTAAAAACAAAAAATCACGATCTTACAAATCCTTTTTTTATCATACTTAACAGAACATTTTTTATTTTTTCGAACAGTAAGTGTAAAGGAGAAGAAAAATAAGGAGATTTAAGTGATATAATACATTGGCACCAATTGAATTTATATGAATGGAAGAAGAGAGGACATCATTTGGAGAAAACTAAGGGAAATTTATTTGATAAAACTTACATGATAATAATACTGGCTCTCTTTAGTTGTTTTCTATGGGGAAGTGCCTTCCCTACGATTAAGGTTGGCTATGATTTATTTCAAATAAGTGGAAGTGATACCTATGGAAAAATACTATTTGCTGGATATAGATTCTTTCTATCGGCAGTCATGATCTTGGGTTTTTGTATTTTAACAAGAAGAGAAATAAAAATAAGAAAATACGATATTAAGGGAATTCTACTACTAGGGCTTCTTCAAACCGCTATAAATTATACGTTTTTTTACATAGGCGTTTCCAATACCAGTGGAACCAAGGGCTCTATATTATCGGCCACCGGTACATTGTTTTCAGTAATTTTAGCACATTTTTTCTATAAGGAAGACAAATTAACCAATAAGAAGATACTGGGATTAATATTAGGGTTTACAGGAGTGGTTCTTGTAACCATAAATGGCGGCAGTTTTGGAAGTGGTTTTTCATTAACGGGTGAGGGTTTTGTACTCATTGCAAGTTTAACGGGAGCCATATCCGGAATATATACAAAGAAGCTGGCTGGACAAGTAGACACCTTTTTAATTACAGCTTATCAACTACTAACAGGTTCACTATTTTTGATAGCGGTGGGATTCTTGGGAGGAGCAGAAACTCTTAAATTTACGGACAAAAATATATGGTTATTATTGTATTTGTCCTTTATATCGGCAGCAGCCTTTTCGATCTGGACTATTTTACTTAAACACAATGGTGTAGGTAAGGTAAGTGTATATAAATTTACGATTCCAATATTTGGTACATTTCTTTCCTATATATTTTTAAAGGAAAGAGTATTGGGTGCCAATGTTATTTTAGCCATTGTCCTTGTATCCATAAGTATAATACTAATAAACCTAGACATGGCTAAAGAGAAAAAGCTGGAATAGCTCCATTAAAAAGTGCTATTATAGCAAAAGGATTTTCTAGAAAATGACAGAGTAATTCAACTGCTATTAGAATAGAAACCAGAGACGGGAAGTAAGACGATCTATATAAGCACAGACGTGGCCCTCATGAAAAACTAGCGTAACTACAATATTTGTGGTATACTTGTAAGGTTTTCAACAAAGAAAAGAGAAAAAATGAAAAGAAAAAAAATAATAAATATTGCAGT
>JAAYGQ010000019.1 GCA_012727635.1 Tissierellia bacterium
ACGAACTCCGCTGAATTTAGTCCATATTTTTTAAGTTCTTGATTTAAATAAATTTGGGTTTTTCGATGAACCACGGAAATTAACCCGACTAACTCTGATTTTTCCAAATTTGCCTTCCTCCTTTACTCAATTTATTCAAAATAAATTTCATGCTCGATTGTTTTGATTGTCCCGATTCTTAATTTAAGCTAGAAAACAGGTAACCAAAATACTGAACCTTTTAAGTATCCATTATTTTAGTTGAGTTGTCAACCAATTTTAGAGACTCATCCCATTCTTTTGTTTTGACTCTCAAATGAATTTGTACTGCATTTTAGTTTTCTAATCCATTCTTCCCTTAAAACATTTGAATTATACTGCGGTTTTCTAAATGAAATATTAAATAAAAGCTCCCTTCATGATTCACAGTATTTTTTCACTGTTTTTCATAAAGGGAGCATATTAGATTCCAGGTAACTTTTATTTAAAGTTGCCTGTGAACGTTTTTAGAAACTCTTTTTACTTACTTCTATACTGTTGAATGATTGATCTGGGTTTAAGGTTGTTTCGGTCGTGTACCATCAGAGTAAATCACATCAACTGTATTGTTCAGGGTTTTTTCACCCCACTCGAACTCTTTTTTCATGGTGTCATAGGTGTTTGGAAACTGTTCTTTATAACGATCCATATCACTGTGTGGAATCACTTTATACTGCTCTTTTCCATCCACTTTCCAGCGCAGATTATAAATTAAGTCGTAATCAAGGTCTTTTACTTGAGCTACACCATCCTTGCGTTCAATTTCTATTCGGAAGACACTACCCAAATTAACAAAATCACGCTTTTTCTTTTGACCTTGCCACATATTACCAGTGGACCAAATCACTGCCTGGTTTTTCGTTCTGCCTTCATGGGTAATTTTTCGCATTTCCATGGGTTGTAAGCGATGAGGATGGCTTCCGACTATTACATCAACACCTTCTTCTGTCATAATGCCATAATAGTCCATTTGGTACTGTGAAGGATATTCTGTATACTCTCGACCCCAGTGAATATGATGGACGATTATTTCTGCCCCTTCTTCTCTGGCTTGAGCAATCTTTTTTCGAATTAGTTTCTTTGAATTTAAATCCACAGCAAAATCATTGGGCACCGGAATATTGTTCGTGCCATAGCTTGTCGCTATAAATCCAATTTTAATACCATTGATTTCTTTGACAAAAACTTCATCCGCTTCTTCTTGAGTTCGATAGGTCCCCGTATGTTCCAATCCAATTCGATCCAAGTTATCAAGATTTTGTTTCAACCCCTCAAAACCGTTATCCATGGCATGATTATTTGAGGTGATTGCCAAATCTACTCCTAGTTTTTTCAAAGTAAAGCCCAAGTTAACCGGAGCATTAAACTTTGGAAAACCCCGATAACCAAACTTTTCTCCTGCTATAGGCGATTCTAAATTTACTAAAGTATAATCCCCGTCCGAGAGAATCCCTTCTATCTCTGCCATTTGCGGCAAAAAATCGTAGCTGCCATCAGCCTTTTTAGCTGCTTGTGTATTTGTGATGTGACTAAGCACATCCCCAGAAGCTATCAGGGTAAGCTCTGAATCTGCTAAAGGCGAATCCGCCTCTTCATCCGCACTATTTCCTTCTAAAGTCACTGAGTCGCCTGACGTTGTTGTAGCCGGCTCTTCGCCCATCTCAGTTTTTGTGTTTGTCGGATCTGTAGAGATTTCCTTGGTGTCTGTCTTCTCTAAAACGTCCTCTCCTA
>JAAYGQ010000020.1 GCA_012727635.1 Tissierellia bacterium
AGGCTCTTGCCATGGCTTCGAAAAAGCGTCCCGTTCCAGCGGCGCATTTGTCATTCATTGCAAAGGTCTGAACTGTTCCATCCTCGGCAACGGCGATTCCTTTTACGTCTTGGCCACCGATATCTATAATAGCTTTTACACTGGGGTCTGTGATATGTACTCCCATGGCATGGCAGGAAATCTCAGAAATGTTTTCCTGGGCCTGTGGCACTTTGTTTCGGCCATAGCCCGTTCCAATTAAGTAGGTTAAATCTTCTATTTTGTTTAAGCCATGGACTTTGGATATGACTTCATTCATTGCAAGCTGAGCGCTTTCGGCACTGTTCATTTTGCTTCTTATGGTTACATCGGAAACCATTTTTCCCTTTTCATCTAGGATTACAGCCTTTGTGTAGGTTGAACCAACATCGCATCCACCAAAATATTTCATATTCTTTCCTCCTTTTTTATACTATCTACCATGTTAATTCGTCGGCATAATCTACCAGTGTAGGATCTAAGGGTTTTTCATTAAATACATTGATCATATAATTATTGAAGGCATCGCGCATGGATCTTCGAGAAACCGTTCTTGGATCCATTAGATCGTGGGGAACCCAAATAAGATGTATTCCACGCTCTCTGGCCTGATCTTCGTAAAGTCCGTGTAGGCCTCCAACATTTTTACAGGAGACATGATCGTACATGATTACGATATTGGCGTTGAATTTTTCACACATCTTCCAACATTCGTCCAGGGAGTTTACATATCCACCATTGGTATGAGAGCGCATCATCATACGCTCATAGCCCTTGGCTAAATCGATCATGGCCTGCTTCTTATCACCGATTTTAATCATGTGGTAGGAAATCATGGCTTCCATATCGATAAGGCACTCTACGCCCCAGCACTGTTTTGTCCAATTGGTAAAATTGGTATAATAATGGGCCGGACAAGCCCAGACGATGGCGCGATGCTTGGGCTTATTTGCATCATTTTTCTTGTCTTCTTCATAACCCTTCTTCATCATCCTATCGACCTTTGCGTCGGTTTTAAGCATGTAGGGGTCTAGACAGCCTGCTCTCTGGAATTGATATTCACGGGGAAGGGCCTGGGCGGCTCCTTTGACCTGGGGATAATCGGTACAGTTTACGTCCCATTTATTCATGGCATACTCTGAGCTTTGATTGTACATTTCACAGCCTGCCCAAAAGGCGTCCCAATCCCATTTCACATCATAATTGTCTTCGATAAATTTAATGCATCCCTCTAGGTTCTTCACTGCATATTCGTGAACTTCGGGTTCATTGAAGCGTTGAGGTGGAGTGATCTGGTATATAGGAATATCTTTGAAATATCTTCCTAAAAATGTCGTTTGTCCGATGGAACCATCACAGGGCATAGAACTGGTAATATAGGTTTTACCTACAATGGGATAATCATCCACTATGGCTGCGCCCACTTCTGCCGCGGGCAGAGGGCAGACATCGGGTGCTAGGCCGTACTGCTCAATTACGTCAATATAGTATATATTGGCAATCTGATCGAGCTCACCGGGCAGTCCAATAACAAACATGGTGACGTCAAACCAGTCCAGGGTGGGAAAACCCGCCATAAGAAGAGTGGGTGTCATTTCGTCAAACATGACGGTGTTTTCTCTTAATTTTGCGGCTTTTTTGCTGTTGGGACGCAAATGTTCATCCCTTTCTAATAGTCCCGCAATATTGTTTACGGAGTTGTTTACGATGGCGTAGAAGGATTCGTGGTTGTATCGTAACTCTTTATCATATATACCAAGGGTATGACGATCCAGCATATTGGCTGCTGTAAGAAAGGAGGCCATCCAGCGATATCTCATTAGCGCCTTGACCATAAGGACCGGGTGTACTCCTAATTTGGCGGCCAGAAGGCTATACAATTTCACCCAGCGGCCAAAGTCATAGGCCGTGTCCCTAGCCCCTTTCCACTCGCGGTGGGTAAAGGCTCTTTGGCCCTGTTTGTAGAAACGCCCCATCCCTTTTCCTGTTTCAGGGTTGTATGTCATTGAATTCCCCCTTCTAATTTGGCCTTTAGTTGTTCTCTTTCATCTTTTCTTGCCTTTATCATTTTAATTTCTAAACTTTCTACGAAGGCTTGCACTCTGGTTCTAAGTTGACCACTGGTGCCACTTCTATAGGGCCGGTCAATAGATAGGGTAGGTATGCCGTACTCGTGGTGTAGGACGTGGCTGCCCAGGACTCTTTCGTAGGACCAATAGGTACAAAATTTCATCTGCTCATA
>JAAYGQ010000021.1 GCA_012727635.1 Tissierellia bacterium
CTCCTCTTTGTCTCGCTCAAAACTAGGAGATAAAGAGAAGCTTTGTCTTATAATACCATAAAAAACAAGGAAATAGTGCTTATACAAAGAGGCATTCCTGTCTCTTTTACCTTGATAATGCAAGTGGTTCATTAAACAAAGATGATTTCAACTCAGTGTAGCCTTTACTTTGAAAACTGACCAGAATTAGGGGGGAAAACAACAAAGAACACTGTGACTTAGTGCTTCTTGCTCTGAAACACCCTACTTAAATAGTAAAATAATCAAGCATGGTCGGGAGTGATGTTAGTCAAGGACTCTTAAAAACTTACCACTATAGCCCTATTTTATCTCTGAAGATTATACTAGAGTTCAAATACTATTTTGTGTAATTTATGAACCCTTCATTGCTGCCCCAATTTATATTGATGGTACGATCTTTACTATCTGAAGCAATATAAGAAATAAAATTATCCATTATGGACTCCATTGAGTTTTTATTAAATCCCAATGCTTTTATTTCTTCAATATAGGCAGTAATATCCTTTAGACCTATATTTTTGTATCCTATAGATACAGAATCTGTGTTTAATGAAATACTAGAGATCTGTGCTTTTAGTTCTGGAATATTGTCCATTGATTCTTTAGGCCATTTCATACTTTGTGACATATCCACTGCCAGAGGCTCTTGCGTTTCTTCCTTCACTTCTGTTTCAAAAAATGTTTTAGCATTGTCATCATCTCTCATAAGCGTGATAGAACCTTGTAGGTCAGTGGGATCATAATTAAACATGAGTGCAGTGTTGTCATCTTTAACCCCTAGATACATTACACTCTCATCACTTTTCGTTAACATTCTTTGTATATATCCTAAATCTGCTATTTTTTCCATATAATCGGCGCCACCGTTGTCCTTCTCAAAGGAAAGGATTACCATTGTTGAGTTTTCCTCTTCAAGTTGAAGGATGGAGATGATTGTGGCTTTAGGTTCTGGCAAAGAGCCCATACTTTCTCCGGGCCACTTTAGATTTTCTCCGGATTGCATTGTTCCACCATCTGTTGTAATGGAAACCCCGTCCTTAGTGTCTATTTGAACATTGCCATCGGTGGTTTTCTCAGCTATTTTCTCAACTATTTTTCCGCCTATTTTTTCTTCAATTTTCTGAGTACAGCCCACTGTAATAAGTGTGAATATTAACAACATTGCCAATAACGTTATAAGCTTTTTTGCCTTCATTATATTCTCCCCTCTTATTATAATCATAAAAAATAAAATCCAGTAATATAATTTACCCAATTAAATCAATGAAGCAACATCAGTAAAACAAATAATGAATAAAATTGGTGGTACTTGGTTAAAATTTCACTTTTCAAGGTAAGTATCAAGGATTTCTAATTTTGGCCTTTTTAAAGTAAAAATCTATATTTTAATTTATACTAGAACTCATTTACATTTTCAAATGAATTAATATTTAAAGATGAAAGACAATAAAAAGGGTAGAAATAAAATAATGGTTTCTTAAAAGAGGGATTCTATCTATAAATTCTTGCGGAAAAAGAGGGGGATTTTATGAAAGATAATACTAGAAATTTTACAATACTACATTCTAATGATATGCACGGTGATTTTTTGGCCGAAGTAAGAGAGGGCAGTGGAGACCTTATCGGAGGACTGGCCCTTCTTTCAGGCTATCTCAACAAAGTTAGAGAAGAAGAGGAAAATGTTATCTTTGTGATTGCCGGTGATATGGTACAGGGCTCCCTAATTGATTCAGAATACAAGGGTATATCTACAATAGAAATAATGAATTATCTTTCGCCTGATGTGGTCACCCTGGGAAACCATGAATTGGATTATGGCTTACCCCACCTTTTATTTCTTGAAAAAATGGCGAATTTTCCTATTGTAAATGCCAATCTGTATATAAAAAAATACGGGAAAAGACTGATGGATCCCTATTTCATTATGGAAATAGCAGATTTTAGCATTCTCTTTATCGGCATCATTACCGAAAAAGTAATGGATTCTCTGGCTATTGATCAGTTAATTGGGACTTTTGTTTCCACTGAAGATGCAGCGGAGGAAATAGGAAAAATCTGCAATGCTTACAAAAACAACGATATTGATTTAACCATTGCCCTTACTCATATTGGATTCGAATCGGATATTGAACTGGCGAAAATGCTAAAGCCTGAATGGGGAGTGGATATAATCCTAGGTGGTCATTCCCATACTGTTTTAGAACAGCCAGAAATAGTAAATAATATTCTCATTGCCCAAGCGGGTGTTGGCACCAATCAAATTGGAAGGTTTGATATTGTGGTGGATGATGATACTAACTCAATTATCCAATGGAAATGGGAACTGGTGCCCATAAATAGTGAAACAGCGGCAGCTGACTCCTCTCTTGAGGAATTTATTAGTAAATTCAAGAATAAGCTTGATGAAAAATACAATGCAATTATTACTCGTTTTTCCGAAAAACTTACTCATCCCCAAAGAGAAGAAGAAACTACCCTAGGGAATATTTTTGCTGATGCCTTAGCAGAAACCTCAGAAACCGACGTTATTCTTATAGGCTCGGGCTCTATTAGAGTCAAAGAACTTGGTCCAGTGGTTACCCTGGGGGATTTGAAAGCTTGTTTTCCCTACGATGACACTTTAGCAAGATACACCATCAACGGAATGCAGCTAAAAAAAATATTTTCTCATATTATGCGTATGGAAAATAGAGATGGAGAGGGTGAATGCTACCAAGTAAACAGTGGAGTTAGGGCAGTTTACTCTGATTGCGAATCAAAATTAGTGTCTATTGCTGTGGATGAAACTCCGGTGGTCGATGATCAAAAATATACAATCACTTTACAGGGATACCATTTTATCAACTCACAGACAAATCTTGGTATTTCCAATGACGAACTTATAGCAGGGGGCAACTCGAAAGTAGTCAGTACTTCAGCCTATCAAGTTTTGGAAGAGTGGCTGAGACACCACGCCAATATAAAGAGAGATATTGAAGGCCGTATTGTATTTAAACCATGATTTATACCATGACAACGGATGTAGCATTGATATAAACCTGTTGAGGGCTAAAGAGCTTGTGACTCATGTACTCACAAGCTCTTTAAATTCGTGGAGATTAAATTGTAAGAAATTGCCACTTGCATATCCCGTCACAGCACTTGGTCAATATTTACAGGTACTATATTCAAGTTTTTTGATTAGTAGTGTTTTATCAGAGGAATAACATAAAAAGCTATTTTAAGTAACAATAATAGTTCTGGTTTTGTTTCAGAGAACGACTCTGGGGTAAGAATAAAATAACTATATATGAACACATATGCAACATTGTAACTATTCAAGACAAAATATATGGATGGCAACTGGCGTATTCTATATTTTATAGGAGGGTTGAACAATGGATAAAAAAATAATTGGAGTATTTGAAACAGAGCAAGCCGCCATTCGGGCAATAAAAGGGCTAAAATTAAATGGTTACGAGGCGGAACAGATTTCCGTTCTTGCAAAACAGTGTGATCAGCTTGTCACGGTGGAAGATGTGACCGATGCAAAGGTTCAGTGCGATACCTTTCCTAAGGCAGGAGGCGGTTTATTAGCTGGAGGTGTGCTCGGCGGTATCGGCGCCCTACTACTTGATTTAGGTTTGTTTGCTATTCCCGGTGTGGGACCCTTTCTAGCTGCAGGTCCTATAGCCGTTACTCTTACAGGCATTGTTGCAGGTGGAGCAATCGGTGGAATTGCAGGCGCTTTTATTGATGCCGGTCTAAATGTAACCGATGCAAAAGAATATGAAGCCTTTTTAAATGAGGGTAAGATATTAGTCATTGTCGATGACAATGACAATAGAGAAGTGGTATACGACAATTTTGCTGAAAATGAAAGTATCAATAGAGATCGTTTATTAAGTGAAGAGATAGGTAGAAATCTTCCCGTAGAGGAAATAGAAGATAGAAATAGGCCAATAACCTAAAGGGCGGATTGTATTAGATATGAAATCTAGCGATATGTAGCGGCTTTTCTTGTAGAGATTGGAAGCTAAATATTAAAGGGAAAAAATGTAATAAGCAATAGCCCACTAAAGAAGGTTAGAAATAGAGGGGAAACATGATTGGCAATATTGTAATTTCCCCGACATTGAGAAAAGACATCTAAGTAGTTGTACTTAGGTGTCTTTTTACTTGGATGATTTTCATTAAGGTGTATGACTCTTTATGCCCTTTGAGTTTAAATACCTTAAAGACTTTGAAACTCGCCACTTGGAATACTCTAGAACAGAGGGAAAAATACCCTCACCTCAGCTTGTATTTCTTCTCGCCTTCTTATCATGGTCTTAGATATCTTCGTTACTAGTCAAGTTGGCGTCTTACTGAGTCATTGTATTTTGAGGCCCAGGACCTGATATGCTAAGAAGTCTTTTTTTAAATCAACTCATATCCCCATAACCGGGGAGAACAGTAATTATATAGCGATAAGGGTTCCGGTCCATTTCACTTTCTGCTAGAGGGGTGGGTCATCCTGGCAAGATTACATATTAGAAGGCAATCCCCATGGAAAAATCCCTCTCAGGATGATCGGTCCCTCACAATTTGAAATTAATTTTCTTCGGTTATGTTTAACCACAATTTTTCTGGGTATAGTTATGAATAACCATAAAAAACCAATAGGAGGTAGAAGTGACAACAAGAGAAGATAAAAAAGGATCTGAATTACGTCAACTAATGGGAGTATTGCAAGAAGATTATGTAAGTCCTGAAAATGAAATTAAAAATGGAATGGATGAGTTTATCGTAGCAACATCTTTTTTAGCTACTTTGAAGTTTAAGAACCGGAAAGTAGATTTAGAAAAAGAGATTATGTCTACAGAAGCTTTATCTGATCTGGGACCTATCTTTAAGCCCTATATAGATAAGAAGATGGGCTTTATCGACAGACTACTAGAGGACTATGACATCGATGTTTTAGAGACAGCCATTGTCTTTGACGATATTTATAATAACAGAACGGATCTTAGCCCTACTCCTAGAGGGATTACTGAGTTAGCTTTGCATTTTCTTAAGTTAGAAGAAGAAGATGTTCTTCTTGACCTGGGCTCTGGTAAGGGGAATTTTATCTTTGACGCCCTTAGAATCCAGGAAGTTTCTAAAGTTTATGGAATAGATATAAATCCCGAGGCTATCTTTACTTCTAGGGTCAGGGCATATTTTTTAGGAAGAGAGATTCACTTCAATCAGGGAAACATCATTACCAACGACTACAGCGAACTAGGTGCCAACAAAATCTTCTCTAACTTCCCCATGGGACTTAGATATAGAGACAGCATAAGTTTTGTAGAGGAAAATCCCAAGCTTCATCGGTACTTAAAAAATGCCCCTATGACCATTACCCATGATTGGCTCTTTGTCTTGGCTGGAGTCCTTGCTATGGCCCCTGGAGGTAGATTTGTTTGTTTGATGGGCAAAGGAGGAACCTGGAATGCGGCTGATCGACAAATAAGAGAGACGCTGGTGGAGAAGGGTTTAGTAGAGGGAGTCATTGAACTGCCCTCAGGTATGCTTCCAGGAATGAGTTTAAAAGCGAGCATGTTAATTTTAAGTGAGGGGAATAGGAAGGTTAGGATGCTTGACGCTAGAAAGATTTATACTAGGGCGGGTTGGTTTTATAGCCTTCTAAAGCAAGAGAATGTAGCTAGGATTATTGAGCTTTATGAAAAGGATTCAAGACTTTCTAGGTCCGTTGGTTTTGGTGAGATAGCGGATAATGACTACGAGCTTTCTCCTTCTAGATATATTGAGTATGAGGGTGATATTAAGGAAGGTACCCCCCTGGGCGAACTGGTTAAAGATATTCATAGGGGCGCCCCTTTATCTAGTAAGGAGCTATCTGAGCTTGCAAGTAAGGAGCCTACGCAGTATAGGTATGTTTTACTACAGAACATCAATGATGGACTTATGGATGAGACCCTGCCCTACCTAGAGGAACTTGAGGAGAAATACCACAGGTATCTTTTAAAGGATAACAGTATTGTTATATCTAGGAATGCACCCTTTAAAATCTACGGAGTGGGAAGCCTTGAAGGTGAGATACTAGCTACGGGTAATTTGTTTTTCCTAGAGCTGGATGAGTCCAAGGTTGCACCTGCCTATGTAGAAGCTTTTTTACAAAGTGATCGGGGCCTAATCCAACTAGAGAGATTGTCCAAGGGGACAGGCATAGTAACGATAAATATAGGAGATCTAAAGGAAGTTATGATTCCTAGGCTCTCAGAGGAAGAGGAAAGAGACATAGCTCAGAAGTATGAAAAGGATAAAATGAAGCAGAGGATGCTAAGAAAGCAACTTACTAGTATCTTAGAAGAAAAGGCGGGGCTTTTTAGAGAGGTGAAGTAATGACCTTGGATCAAAAGGTATTTGAAGATTTAGCTATGGAAGCTACCGACCTATTTTATACCCATCTCATTTTTGCAAAGGAAGAGGGAAATTTGTATGAATTCTTTGAAAATCATGGGATGCTGGGTCTTCTTCCCCAGGATTACAGAGACTCTTTTCTTGCTCAGGAGAGCTATGGGAAAATTATTCTAATCGGCGATAGCAGTATCGGTACTGATATTATCCGAAGAATCTTTAAAGACTTTGGTATATCTTCAGATAGAGTAGAGCTTTATCTTGATTATAACAAGCTTACTAACTTGGATTTTACAGGTTTTCGGTATAGTCTGGAAAAATACAGTCATATCCTAGCTGGCCCTATGCCTCATTCTATGAAAGTAAGAGGCCAGGCCTCAAGTCTTATTAATCTTTTGGATTCCACTGAGGGTTTTCCTCCTGTAAAAAGGCTCGAAGGATCTCATGGCTTAAAGATTACTAAGGCGAATCTTAGGGATGCACTAGAACAAATAATTATGAAAGGAGATCCTATGGCTTAGACTACTGATGCCATGATTACAAAGAAGTTTCATAGGCTGAGTATAGTAACTCTTTGTAGACAATTCTCGGGAATGAAAAAATCCTCTGTTTAAATGCAGCAGTAGTAGGGTCTTCTAGTTCAAAGTTCTCTGGTAGTACCACTGAAAGAAAGGGTCAAAAGCAAAACAGATAGAAATCAAGTTGATATTCTTCAAACTGATACTGCTGCATCTTTTCTACTATATTTCTGATGGACTACATTAAATACAAGGTCCTATTTGGTGTAGTCCATCAAGAAACGTTAAATCATTGTACGGATATTTTGCCTAAGAATGAGAACTTGAGCCTTGTGTTAGTGAATTAAAATTAATAAAAATATAAAAAATTGACTATTTGTTATGATAATGTTAAAATGCCATTATACGAATAAAAGATTATTCGAGGCAGGAAATGAAAACAAAACAAAGAATAAACAAACAATTTCATCACCATCATAGATAAAAGAGTTTGCGAAGATGAACTAAGTATTTTGTGGGAGTTCATAGATGCATGCTCTTGTTAAGTGGCTTTATAACTTGGGCTAAGTCTATGATGGAAAGATGCATTAACCATATAGGCAATTGCCTATGTGGTTTTTTTGTTTTAATAAAAAGGAGAATAGTGATGCATTTTAGAAATATATCGCAAGAATTGGAAGTTACAAAGTTTAAAAAAAACATAGAAAGGGAAATAGAAAACTATTTTGAAAGCAAAGGATTTTCAATTATTGAGCCGAGATTGTTTCAAAATTATGATGATTTTATATTGTCTAATTTGAGAAAAGATTCATCGAAGATTGTAAAAATATTAGGTGGGGATTCTAACATATATACCTTGAGATCCGATATTACCACAAATATTTTAGAACAAATTTTTTCTAAGTGGGAGGGAGAACCACCCCTAAAGGTGTACTATAACTCTAAAATTTATAAAAACGAAAGCAGTGGTAAATTACTTCAGAACTATCAAATGGGCATTGAATCTTTAGGGGATAATATTTTAAGTGCAGATGAACAGATTATTGAAATGGCCCTATCGGTTATGGGTACTTTGGGGGAATCTTATATTCTAGAGCTGGGCTCAAGTAAATTCTTAGATGAATACTTTAGAGAAATGGATCTAAAGCCTATAGATGAATTGGAGATAAGGAGTCTTATTATTAAAAAGAACCGGGATGGTTTAAGGGCAAAATTAAAATCTTTGCAGATCCAGCACACTATTCTTAATAAAATTTTTGATATGCAAGGGGACATGGGTGAAACGATAAAATTAGCTAAATCCTGTGAAATAAATGAAGAAATGAAAAGAGCTTTAAGTTCTTTGGAGTATCTGAACAAGCTTTTTCTTAGTAAAGGGCTAGTCCACCGAATAAAGCTCGATCTTTCTATGATTCAAGATATTGACTATTACGATGGCATTATCTTTAAAGGGTTCTGTCAAAGTATACCCACAAAGATACTTAGTGGGGGACGCTATGACAAATCAACGGAGAAATATGGGAAAAAGGTACCTGCAATAGGTTTTATGATTGATATGGACTTGATTACACGTATTAGAATGGAGGGCAAAGGCAATGGATAGACTTAGGATAGCCATAGCTAAAGGTAGATTAGAAGAAAAGGCACTTGAGCTTTTCAAAGGTAGTGAGTATGAGATTGTAA
>JAAYGQ010000181.1 GCA_012727635.1 Tissierellia bacterium
GCCCTCCTTCTAGCCGATAGAATTTGTATAATGAATCAGGGGGAAATACTACAAATAGCAACACCGGAGAAGATGCTACTCCACCCAAAGAATGATTTCGTAAAAGAATTTTTTAAAGGAGAAGGCATTTTGACCATTCTCTCAAGAAAACTTGCAGTAGATTATGCAGAACCTACAATCTTAGTGGGAGAGCCCCTAGATGAAAATGCTACCCTCAGAGACGTTCTAACAGAGATGCTGTTAAGGGGAGTGGAAATGATAACTTTAATAAATGGAAGTATTTCTTGGGAGAAAATCTTAAAGATAGCAGGAAGTGAGATAAATGAATTCAAATAGGAAGGGATTAATCATTGCAAGTATTTTGGCCCTTATTCTCGCCATTTTAGTTGTATACTCCAAGGGTTTCGAATCTATATTATATAAATATTTTTCTGCTAAGAGTGCCCAAGGTTCACGAACTCTATTAGTGGTTTATTTTATGGAGCATATTTGGATGGTCCTCTTATCAAGCTTCATTGCGGTGACGCTGGGGGGTATTCTGGGCATATTTGTAACGACAAATTATGGCCATGAATTTAAAGATATACTTTTAAAGGCCGTTAGCCTTGGACAGTCTTTTCCTTCACCGGCTTTGCTAGCTCTTACAGTGCCAATTCTAGGATATGGAATAAAAGGAGCGTTAATCGCTCTGGTGGTATATGCTTTGATGCCAATTATTTATAATATAATAATAGGCATAGAAGAAGTACCCAAGGATATAATTGATGCGGCAAAGGGCATGGGCATGTCAGAAACCGAGATATATACGAAAGTAAAAATTCCTTTGGCTTTAAATGTTATCTTGGGCGGGATTAGAACTGCCTTGGTTATAAATATCAGTGCAGCAACCTTAGCGGCGGCAGTGGGAGCCGGTGGTCTTGGAGTTTTGGTCGTAAATGGCGTAAGAACCTTTGACATGGTTTTAATATTAGAAGGTGCCATTCCTGTAACTTTGCTGGCAATAATTGTAGAGCTTTTATTAAAGGAACTACAACAACAATTAATGTGGAACCAGTAGAACAATAAAAACCTTCCCTCAAGTATAAATTTAAAGGGGATATTTATTATTGAGCAAAACAAGTGGTGCGAAAAACCAATTAAGCTTTAAAAACATTTAGAAAAAGGCAAAAATAATAAATAAACTTCTTTTAGATAATATGATAGTTTTTTTAAATTAAACCGATTATTATGCATAAAAGAATATATATGGATATACTTAAAATGTATTACATCCTTAAGTGGTGTATCCATAAAAGTGTCATTGGTGCAGTACCAAAACTCAATTTTAAGTTTAGTAATTTATTTGAAATCATAAAGGCCGGTTCAAAGTGATCAGTATCATATTTTTATAGAATTTCATAAACCAATTGTCCTTATATTCTTTTTCAAGATTAAAATGAAACACCTCTATATTCTCTTAGTAATACTTTCGCTTAACAAATATTTTTTCTGCTAATTTCATATTGTTGTTTCTTTCGGCCAAGGAACTCATTATCCTTCTAGGTAAATAAATCAATTAAAGTACATCCATTGTTCCTTTTGCTACCTGATCTTACATAGGTATTATTCAAATAATCCTTCAAGCAAGCTTCTTATATTAAACTCTGTGTCAACTCCATTAGCTGAATTCGAATGATTATATTCATTGTTGTGAACTTTATACTGTTGCACTGTAAGTTAGAAACAAAGTTATTTTGTTTCTGAATTTTAGCTATTTTCTTCTAGAAACTTTAGTCGAGTATTCAAGCACTACTTTTAACTTTCTAGCACCATGATTATTCCTGATTTGAGTATAGGTGTGGGTTAGAATGTACTATTTGAAATTCTTCGTGAGAAAGTTTAAATTCTGAAAATAGTTGCTAAGCTAGTTTTATTAATTGAGGATGAAATTAAAAATTTCATTGAAAGGATCCGTTATCATCACGAAAAATGAGTCAAGAGTATGAAATGATACTACTTGATTTAAGGGAGGGTCAATATGCCATTACCAAAAGATGAAACGCTTATTTTCTTTAGTAAACCTGACAATGCTTTAGTTAAGGCTATTTGTGGTCGTCTAATCCCAGGAAGCCCAGAAGATCCAGGAGCTGTCGAAGCTGGAGCTCACCAGTACATTGACCATGCTTTAGCTGGGTATTATCATTCTCAGAGAACGGCCTACCGACGAGGTCTAACTGCTATCAACGCCTATAGCCAGAGCCAGTATCAAAAAGAGTTCGTTGAGCTCAGCAATGACCAGCAAGATAGCGTACTGACTGACATGCAAAAAGGTACAGCCACAGGCTTTGAGAGCCCCAAGGCCCCTGATTTTTTCAACACTCTTTTCCAGCATGTTCGAGAAGGTACCTTTTGCGATCCAGCCTATCATGGCAACCAAAACCTCGTTGGATGGAAGATGATCGGTTTTGATGGGGCTCAAGTAGCTCATTTTGATAGCCATATGCAGGTTGGAGCTGATCAATCGGAAAGAACACCTATTTTGACTTTAGCGGATATGGAAGAACTAAACTTTCCAGCTCCAGAGAATGGGTATTAAAGGAGGCTTATATGTCATTACCAAAAGTTGATGTAGTTATTGTTGGTTGTGGTGCCGCAGGGGGAGTAATGGCGAAGGAATTATCCACCAATGGAATGAAAGTGGTAGCCCTTGATCGAGGCGACTTTCTTCGCACCCGTGACGTGGCTCAACTAGATGAACTAAGATGGCAAACCCGTGGGGAATTGCAAGAGCCTATGATAAAGGACACCCAAGTTCGGTGGCGACCCGATGAAAAGACCGATACAATCGGCCTTCCATTCTTGATGGCCTCGGGTATAGGGGGTTCCACCCGTCACTATACTACCCAACACTGGAGAATGTTGCCTCATCACTTCAAACAATATAGCGAAAATGTAGCGCGCTATGGAGCCAGCGCCATACCTGTGGGTACCGGACTAGTGGACTGGCCAATGACCTACGAAGATTTGGCGCCTTTTTACGACAAAGTGGATGAAGAAATTGGGATATCTGGCAAAGCGGGAAATATCAACGGTACTATACAAGCTGGTGGGAACCCCTTCGAAGGGCCACGCAGTAAGGAATATCCTATGCCACCGCTTCTGCAGAGTACGGTTTCCCGATTGGCTAAGCCTGTTCTGGAGAGCTTGGGCTACAATCCGTTCCCAGGTCCATCTTCTATAGCTACTGAGAATTATAAAGGTCGACCCGCCTGTACCTACTGTAGTTTTTGTACCAGCTATTACTGCTTCATAGGTTCCAAAGGTAGCACCAATGTAACGGTGCTTCCCGTGGGAATCAGCTCAGGGAACCTGGAAATACGCCCCAATGTTCGTGTTATTAAAATCAACAAAGATAGCGGCGGAGGCGAAACCACGGGAGTAAGCTATATTGATGCTACCGGCAAAGAGCAGGAGCAACCCGCCAGCCTAGTCATCTTATCAAGCTATACCTACGAGAATATTCGTCTGCTACTCTACAGTGATATAAATAAGAACGGTATGGTAGGTAAATATTTCATGGACCATCACTATCCTTTTGTCTGGGGTTATTTTGACGACACGGTAACTAATCCGAGCACAGGACCCTGGGCGGCCAATGTGGCCATCGATAATTTCAACGGGGATAATTTCGATCACACAGGTCTGGGCTTTATTGAGGGTGGTGTGCTTGAAGCACTGGGAGGAGATCTACAGGCCATCGCCGGTGCAGGCGTAGGTTCCTGGGCTGTTCCAATGCCCGACGACACTCCTAGCTTTGGGGAAGGCTACAAGCAAGCTCTCAAGAAATACTTCAGGCGCATAGCTTCGTTTATCTCTCAAGTTCCTTCTCTGCCCTATGATGCCAATTACTGTGATTTAGATCCGGTGGTCAAAGACCAGATAGGGATGCCTGTACTGCGAATTACCTACAATGCCTATGAAAATGAAATAAAAGCCTGCGCATTTATGCAGAACAAAGCCGAGAATATTCTCAAGGAAATGGGAGTAGCCAAAATGAAAAAGGCTGGACTTTTTACTCCCCCGACAACTACACATGAAGTCGGCGGCGTTCGCATGGGCACTGACCCCACCAAGTCGGTGCTGAACAAATATTTGCAAAGCTGGGAACTGCCTAACCTGTTTGTTGTCGGTGGAGCCGTTTTCCCCACCTATTTCGGATACAATCCTACCCATACCATTGAAGCACTGGCTTATTGGTCAGCGGATTATATCAAAACGCAGTGTAAACCTGGGGGTTCATTAACTCAATATTTCTAATAGATGATTGTGGATATGGTGGTAATAGATGAGTAAGAAAAACTCTGTTTGTTATTTTCCTGTGATATAAAAATCTAACTCACCCAGTAGAAGGTTTTCGGTAAATAACAATTCTAAAACTAAAAGGGGAGTATATACTTAAAAAATGGCTTTCCGCTTTTAAATGAGACGACTTAGATCCAATGTCCTAAAAGGCATTGGACGGTATGGCAAGGAAAAAAGAAAGAACCCCTAGGGTGGGATAAGATGTTGCTTTTTCTGAGCTGACTTAGTGCTATTTCACAGAATGTCATAATCAACTATCTTGCTACCTAGGCCAAAGGCTTAACAGATCCAAAGGAGAAAAAGATATGGAAATGGAAATTGCTTCCACTAAAGATATTGATCAGGGTGAAATGTTGGGTGTTGAAAAAAATGGTAAGGCTATAATGATTGCCAATATAAATGGCACCTTTCATGCGATTGGGAGTGTATGTACTCATATGGGCTGCGACCTTTCAGAAGGCACCCTCACTGGAGATAGGGTGCAGTGCAGATGTCATGGCTCAGTATTTAATGTCAAAACGGGAGAGGTGGTAAGCGGACCAGCCGAGCGGCCTGAACCTTCCTACAGTTTAAGAATAGATGGAGATAAAATACTAGCCGATCTATAAAAATCTCTAGATTGAGAGTAAATTTTAAAGGAAGGAGAATGATATGGAGGAAGTTACGGATGTTAAGGTTCCTTTTACGCGATCAAACGCCAAAAAGTGCATCTGCTGGCAGTGCACTGTGCAAGCTGATAGTGCCTGTGTCAGTAAAAACGCGGAAAAAATGGGCGAAGTTATGAGCAGCAACTTCTTTGAGCCTGAAATTGTTCCGGGCTTGTATTGCTCCAGTGGCGTGGCATCCTGTAAAGATATTGAAACCAGTCGGCCATGTATTTGCTACGAGTGTCCCATTTTTCTAGACTACAACTTGGCTGAGTGCCAACTAATAGAGCATTACTGTAAAAATGGCAAAGCAAAATAATCCGCAGAAAAAGACCCACTGATTTAATTAGAAACTCCTTACTAAGGCAAGATTTCAAGCAAGTTGTATTATCGATAATGACCAAGAATCCCTGCTTTTAAAGTAGGGATTTTTTGCCTCATATCCTTATCGCGTAAGAAAAAA
>JAAYGQ010000182.1 GCA_012727635.1 Tissierellia bacterium
ATTCTGCAGAGCTTCGTAAGCCTTATTTGCCCACTCTAAAATGAATATGATTCATTTATTTTTATACCCGAGCTAAGTGCTTTGATTTTACATGCTCCTTAAAAGTATCAATATCCGTGAAATATATATAACCTGCTTGGCTCACAGCTTGCCAGACCTCAGGAGGCTCGTTAAGTAATAAAGCCACCGGATCAGTAAGTCCGATTTGTATACCTTCCGGCAAGGCTAAATCAACGGTTACTAACAGTGTGTCAGTATCGTCAGTAAGTTCAAAATCCAGTTCGCCACAATCCAGTCCATGTTCCTCCATCCAGATAGCTACTTCAAGAAGTGCTTCTTCTTCATCGTCCAGATATTCTTCTATACTTGGTCTTTGAGGATGAAAATGAACTAAAGAATCGTCAAATTTACTGGTAACGATAGGTCCTTCTAAATTACTGTCAAATAGATTGCCCAAAATATCATTTGCTGCCTTAGATATTAGCTTTCTACGCTCTTCGATAAATGCCGGATAATTCTCCATCTTCCATAGATTCGGGTCTTCAGGAATCCAATGAGTACGAAGAGCATTTGGCTGCTTTTCTTGGACAAGCGGCAGATAATCCTCGGGTAACATGTTTGATATCTGAAGATTAGTATCCTTGGTAAGGAAAGTGAAGTTTCCAAGAGCATTAACTTCAGGTCTTGTATATTTATGTTTGTAAAGTTGATTCTTTGGAAAAACATGGTGAACTTCCAAAGAAGAGTTTCGTCCTAATAATGAATCTGACAATTCAAGCCCACTGTACCAATCGATTGAATGACTCACCCGGGTCATCATATAAAGAAGCGGATAGAATCTAGAGCCCCTGCTCCAACCAATGAAATCCTCCGGTCGTACCAATAGGTCTCCTCGTGATCTCCTCAGAGTATCAATGAGTCCATCAATATTGCCGCCATCCTCTAAAGTATTCAGATCTTGTGCTAGCTTGCTTTCGGTAGAACCTGAATATCTTCCCCAAAGGAAAGTATGGACGTACCAGAACAAGATCTTGTTCCATTCTTTGTTGTCCAGGTACCTGCTATCTGACATTCTCATTATCTGAATAATTGTAGGGAATGCAAATTTACTTTGCAGAACACGCTCATGATCTAGCCCTAACCTAGAACCAATCTGATCGAGGATAGTGCCGATCATTTTTTTTGTTTCCGGGATTGCCTTTTTAAAATCACTAATACTAACTTGAGAAAGACCTGAAAAATACGGCTGGCTTGTAAGATAAACTGTAAGGCAACGCAAGAGCCAATCCATCTTAAAGTAAAAACCAAATTCATCAAATTCAGTCAAAATATCCCTGAGTTCCTGTCTGGCATCAGACCATTGTGCACAAAGCTTTGCGAGAGCCAGATCACCCTTGCTTAGTTTAGTGCCACCGCTATTTACATTATTAAAAATATCAACGACAACATCAACAGTTTTGTCAGCGCCTGTTACTTCTTGAATGGGAATATCAATATCTTTTATGTTGCTGAGAGTATTTAGCCTGTTCAGATACTCTTGCAGTTCGGGCGGACTCAGATCAGGTCTGCTTGGTATGTATACGCCTAAACCTTTAGTCATGATATCAGTAACGTTCACCCAGTTCGGATCACTATCCATCTTGCTGCTTAGGTAAAACTCAAATATTTCTTCCATAACATGGAAATACAACCCAGTGAATACTCGTGTGTCTCCATCAAAGAACGGTGGCGCATGCCCTCTAATTATCCCATATAATGAAGTAATTCGTTGTTGCCCATCCAGTATCAAATGAACATTGCCGTGCGTCAACGACCTGTCACCACGTGTAATCTCTGGATCTGTTTCTGTGATCCATACCAGAAGGCTTCCTATGGGATAACCTTTGTAAAGTGAAGACATTAGTTTTCTAACTTGGTCTCTATTCCAAACAAATCCTCTTTGGAATTCGGGAAGAGCATAATTGCCCAAGTCAATCTGATCAAGTATTGAGTTTAGTTTCATGAGACACCTCAGTCATGCTTATGCACAGCACCTTAAAGAAAATCATAGCATAAGCTGGTCTATCCTTATAAGACCTAGTGCCAATTACCCAGTAGTTGAGTTATTCAGCAGATGTAATTGGAGCTCTAGTGCCAGGC
>JAAYGQ010000183.1 GCA_012727635.1 Tissierellia bacterium
CTCTTGATATGGTAGAAGGGCTTTTCTCTAGAGAGGCTGCGATGCAGCGAAAACTCGCTCCTTCCAAAAGACCGATTTCAATTTCCTGTCTGTTTTCGAGTGTTAAATGTTTATGTTTCATAACTTCTTCTTTCCATGGCCAAAGAAGCTTATCTTTAGTATACACAGTTTCTCAAGGTAAAGGAGAGGGGTTTATTTCCTAAGGTAAGTGGGACACTTGGAAAAGTAAGTGTTGCCTTTACTTTGGAAAGTTAGGAAGATTTCATATTAACGGCTTGCTCGCTTGTAATTTATATCCAAATTAAGTATAATATGTATTATACGATATCTGTCATTACATTTGTGTTAATAAAGAGATACACAGTCCTGGGTCAGATGCTATTCTTATGTTTTTGGGTGTAATAGCCTAGTCCCAGGAGCTAATCCATTAAGAGAAATCCGGATTTCAAGGGTATACCTTCCTCTTTTCAGGAACTACTATCTCTTAAGAAATCAAAAAGAGATTCGACTGGCTAAGTAAGTAGAAAGCTATTTTATGATGACTGTCTCGAGTTATAGTACTCTTTTAACTATAATGAAGAAGGCAATTTATAAGAGGTCAAGAGTAGGATCAGGAAATTTTCTGCTTATTTGGAGACTAGTGCCCTTAGTCTAAATACTGATTTGTAGAGACTGTGTCGATTTGACCCAACCCAGGATAGAGGCCTAGTCATAAACTTTAAGACGGATAAAAATAATATTTAATGTTTTATCTAAAGCTAAATCTGAATTTTTTGAATAAACAAAACTCAGCAAATACAACTACTTCAGTCACGTCGCTGTCTGAGCCTGAGCCTTTGTAAGCCAGTAGCCATAGTAATGACATACTTACTATGAGTTTTGTCCTTAAGTTTAAAAAAAATGCATTTAAACTGGCTTCTTGATCTATAGGAGGAAATAAAATGAAAAAAAACACTATGTCTAGAAAAAGAGGTATTGCACTGCTTTTATGCCTAGTTCTGCTTATTGGTCTTTGTGCCTGTGGTGAAAAATCCGAGGGGAAAGACGGGGGCAATTCTGGTCCAGAAGGCACCTTTGTCAACACACAAATTGACGAAGAAGAGGGAGAGGGTTTTCAGCCAACTGATGAATGGACCAACTATGGCCAAATGACCTTCAACAGCGACGGAAGCGGAAGATGGGAATACGCTCTTGAAACTGACATTGAATGGAAGCTCAAAGGAGACAAGCTTACCATTGTTGAAAAATGGGTAGATGACGAGCACGGAGAACAGGATGAAACCTACCAAGGAACCTGGGATGGGGAAAAAGTAACCATTGATGTCTGGGGATATAATTATCTTTTCGAAAAAACCAATGACGCCCTTTCAACTAGCGGCGGAGAAGCCCCTCGTTCCACCAGCGCTGCTGAAGTGCCAGGCCCTAGTGATGTTAAAAATAACGCAATTCTAGGAAGTTACAAGTGCACGGGCTCTGATATGCAGGGAACGAAATTAGATGCTGCCGGTGAGTGGCTAGAGCTCATGGAGGACGGGAGAGGAAAATGGTTTCTAGGCGCAACAGAAGACACCTTTGCCTGGACCCTAGATGGCGAAGAAATACACTTTGATGTGGATGTTGCTAATTCAGACATCAAAATGCCCTATAGCGCCACCCTAGAAGGAGAAAACATTATACTGGATACGGGTATGCTTTATTTCTTCTCAAAGGGTGGAAGTGGAGCAGCGACTCCAAGTGGGACTTCCACCGAGGCTGCAAACAAAACTTCCAGCGGAGCAAACAAGGCCAGTGTTGTCAAAAAAAGCTCTGGGGGAATTCAACCCTCTGGAGGCATTAAGGTTCCCAGCGATTGGTATGGAGTTTTTATTATAGAAGATAGTTATGGATTTGAACTTGGCGATGGCCAATATGATGTCTGGGGCTTTATCGATAAGGATGCAAGCGGACCTGCCTACTTCGAACTCTTTCTTATGCCAGAACCTAAAGGTCCCGAAGACCCTGAAGGCCCAGATTACCCCGTCTTATCTATGTATATCAACGAGGAGGAAAAAAATTGGCTAACCCCCATCATAGGAAACGATGACGCTTGGATTATGGAACAAGATTTGAGCGAAGATGATGAATGGAATCTTTTGACTATGTATGACAAAGGAGCTCTAGACATTTATTATACCTGTGATGATGGAAGTAACAGATATGCGGTATGCCGCTTCTTTATCCGTGAATACGGAACAGCCTGGGACGAAGAAATTGACCCTCTTCCCCATAGCTACAAGGAGTATACTGCAGACCTTTAAGCCAAAAAACTCTGGGCATGGGATCTTTTATTTACTAATGCTGAGCTTAATAGGCTATAAGATAAGATCATAAAGGAAAATAACTGAATTATCAATTTTACTCCCTATTTATTTTCTAAGACTGGAAGAAAAGTTTGCTTTGATGCAAGGGGCTTTCTTTATCTTTTCTATGGGGTATATTTTTCCGTCATGACAAATGTAAGAGAAGATAAATTTTATAATGGCTTAAATAACTTACATAAACTGATAACAGTATTCTAAAATGCCTACTTTAGACAATAAATGCTATGAAAGGGGGCTAAAGATGAAGGGGGCAAGATTTGTAAAAGTAACCTCCGTCCTGATGATTATTGGCGGTGTTATTGCAGCAATTGCCAGCATTCTTGGCATTATGGGTATTGGAGCAGCCCTGGTATTAGTGGGCAACGTAGAGGGAATCGGGCTTTTGTACGCAACGACAGCCCTAGTGGTTATTTCTTCCATCATACAAATCCTTGCTGGAGTCAAGGGGCTCAAGGCTTCTAAGGAACCAGAAAGAGCCCAAAGCTGCATCATTTACGGTTTTATTATTGCTATACTGACCTTCGTCTCTGTAGCAATTAACATGATGGCTGGTAGCGAATTTAATTTTCTCAGCCTAGTAACCAACCTCTTAGTACCTATACTTTATATCTACGGCCTAGTCCAGTTGCGAAATGGTGTAGATGCAAAAACAAATACGTATATAACATAAGAAAGGAAATCCACATGGGGCTATTTAGTCAAAAATACTGCGATATTTGTGGTGATAAAATTGGTTTACTGGGAAATAAAAAGCTTGAAGACGGCAATATGTGTAAAAACTGCGGGAAGAAACTTTCGCCCTGGTTCAACGAGCGTCGAAGTTCCTCCCAAGCAGACATTAAAGAACAACTGGCTTATCGCGAAGAAAACAAGAAAAGAGTTTCCGCTTTCCACACCACTCGCTCCCTGGGCATAAATACAAAGATTTTGATAGATGAAGATGCCGGAAAAATCATGGTGACATCTGCTAAGGATTTGCTTGAAGCCAATCCCGATGTTCTAGATTTTACTGATGTAACGGGCTGTCTATTGGATATTGATGAGACGAAAACAGAAATCACCCGGGAAGATAAAGAAGGCAAACAGGTCAGCTATCTGCCCCGTCGCTATGACTATAGCTATGATTTTTATATTGCCCTTGACGTCAACAACCCTTACTTTAGCCAAATCCGATTTAAGCTCAACACTTTTAGCGTAGATGGAAAGCCCCCCAGGCAGTACCAGGAACACAAAGAAATGGGGGATGAAATTTGCCGGGTCTTAAATCAGTTAACCCAAAAAGTGCATGACCCTGTCAAAAAAGAAGAAGATCCTGAATCTATAGTAGAAACAAATACTAAAAAAACGCCGGTGCTTTGTCCCTATTGCGGTGGCAGCGCAACATCCCCTGACAGCAAATACTGCGAGTTTTGTGGGGGAGCTCTAGGACAATAAAGAAAAAATCTTATAAATGAATTGGAGGAGATGAAATGAAAAAAAACCTTGCTATAAACAAAAGATCTTTAGCCCTACTGATGATTCTAATTCTCGTTCTTGGCTTGGCATCCTGCGGCGAAAAAGCAGCCGAAGGTAATTCGGGTCCAGAAGGCGTCTTTTACAACACACAACGCGACGAAGATGACGGAAATGGTTTTCAGCCAACCGATGAATATATGAACTTTGGCTATATGACCTTCAACAGCGATGGAAGCGGTAAGTGGGAATACGCCCTTGAAACTGACATTGAATGGAAACTCAAAGGAGACAAGCTTACCATTGTTGAAAAATGGGTAGATGACGAGCACGGAGAACAGGATGAAACCTACCAAGGAACCTGGGATGGGGAAAAAGTAACCATTGATGTCTGGGGATATAACTATCTTTTTGAAAAGACAGATGGGGCCCCTTCATCTACTGGTACAGAAGCACCAGCTCCTAGCGATGGGGCACAAAATGCGGTCCTGGGATTTTATGAATCTACTGGCTCTGATATGCAGGGAACCAAATTAGACCCTTCCGGTGAGTGGCTAGAACTCATGGAGGATGGGAGAGGAAAATGGTTCCTAGGCGCAACTGAGGATACCTTTGCCTGGA
>JAAYGQ010000184.1 GCA_012727635.1 Tissierellia bacterium
CAATTGAAGGGGTATCTACTCTACCTTCAGCTCCTGGTGTAGAAACACCAACTAATACGACAACGGCTATTTCACCTGATGGCGCCTACGGTGTCTCTTCGTCTAATCGGATTGCTGCAGACATCGCGATGGAAGTGATGGCTCAAGGCGGAAACGCTGCTGATGCTGCAGCTGCTGCCGCTCTTACTCTAAGCGTAGTGGAACCCCATGCTTCTGGATTAGGGGGAGCTGGTGCTGCATTAGTCTATACTCCAGAAAATGAGAAAGTGACGCAAATTATGTATCGCGAGCGTTCCTCTAAAAATCCAGACAACCTCCGCAAGAAAACCGGAGTACCTGGACTGGCCAAAGGTCTTGAATACTTGATTGGAACTTTTGGCACAGTGGATGAGGCCACTTTAATAGAGCCCGCCAGACAACTTGCAGCCAATGGTTTTAAGATGGACTCTACCTTGTTCGACATTTGGAAGCGTTATGGTTTTGGTAAGTTTTTGGATCAAAATGCAAATGATTTATTTTTTCCAAATGGTGTAATGCAAACTTTTGTTAAGCAACCTGAGTATGCTGAAACATTACAATATCTACAAGAAAACGGCTTAAAATCGTTCTATGAAGAACCCTTCGCTAAAGATCTAGCCGAATTAGTACCTGGTTTAGAGACGGAAGATATTACCAGCTATAAAATGTATGTAGATGAAGCTGTCAAAGGTACTTTTCAAGACTGGGATGTTTATACAGCCTCTCCCCCCATGTCTGGAATCACCTTTCTCCAGATGCTAAATATGATGGAGTATGTGGACCTTAAAAATTATTCCGTCGACTCCACAGAATATTATCATTACATCGCCGACATCACTAATCTAGCCTACCGATCACGCTTCTTGGAACTAGCTGATCCGACCACAGATTTTATTGATACAGCCGCCCTAGCCGGAAAATCCTACTCTGAAGGTCTGGCCTCTCAGATTGTACCAGGCATTAAAACCGAACTTGATAAAGAACAATACGTTCCCAATCAAGATCAGAATATTAACCCCAATGATCCAGTTTCTACAACACCAGCTGGAACTACAGGAATGGCAGATTCTATTCCAACCTATGTAAATAAAGAAGAATCTCATACCACTCACTTAGTTGTTGTCGACAAAACTGGCATGATGGTTTCCATGACCAATACCATTGGAACCTTCTTTGGAACTGGGCGCTTTCCCAAAGGCTTCTTTGTCAATAACCTCTTAACAAACTTTAATGATTATGATGAAAACCCTGGCTACTGGGGTGCAGACAAAAGTCCACGGTCCTTTATTACCCCATCTTTAATGATGAAAGATGGTAAAGTATTGGGGCTTGGATCACCAGGTGGAGCTCGTATCCCCTCCATGCTAGCACAAGGTGTAGCTAACTATGTTTTCTTCGACCTACCACTTGAGCAGGCGATGGAAAAATATCGAATCTTTGCCGATAAAAACGTTATAAAAACAGAGCGTGTTTTAAATGCAGAAGTCACTCAAGACTTAAATCAGATGGGTTATTCCATTCGAGTCAATGATGACTCCGTTTATTTTGGTGGAATCCAAGCATTGCTCTTTGACCCTGATACGAAAACCGTGGAAGGTGCCGCTGATTCCCGTCGTGGTGGAGTCTGGCGTACCAGTGAAACGGAACTTGAAGAAGAAACCGACGAATAAGAAATAAAAACAAAATTTAAAAAATTAACAAATTAAAAGTGTAAAGGATCGAAATTATAACTGTTTCGACCTTTACATTTTATTTTTAACCCTTATAATGATATAGGTAAGTAGATTTTTCTCGATAAGGAGCAATTTGATTATAATGAATAGTAAAATTAAAATGATAGGTAAGCATACCCTTAAGTATATTGTGTTTTTAGTGGCTGTAATGGCTTGGATGATTGTATTAGGTCCTAAAGATACTC
>JAAYGQ010000022.1 GCA_012727635.1 Tissierellia bacterium
ACTATATCTTTAGTGCATTGGCATCGGAGAAGATTTTCCCCTTTTCTACGAAATATACCAATATATTATGTTTTTAGTAAAGTTTTTTTGATTTTGTTTATCTATGTCTAGTTACGGCTCCTGTTTTTTATAGAGTATGATGATAGGTAAAATCTCTCGAGCATGCCCTTGGCGTATTTTGGCACATCAATAGGACAATGAACATCTAGATTTTACCCAATAAACCACTATTTCTCCCGCATTTAAGACAAGATCTTTGATATTTTCATCGGTCATTAGAACTGTATTTGTATTTATCCAAGGAGCTACTTCCATCTACCTATTTGATTTGACTCAGAAAAAACCTCCTAGAGAGTTTCGCTTTATCTGTATATATAAAGCATACCCAATTAGGAGGAAGTTAGCATTGACTCAAATCAATTTTCACAATTTATATTAGCGAGCGAAGGCCTTGGGGGTCGAGAATAGCTATTTTTCTTTGCCCCTGACGCTTAATATGCCCTTCATTTTGTAACTCAGTAATCTTTCTGCTTATTGTTTCTTTGCGCAAGCCAATGCTTGCTGCCATATCATCAATGGACAGAGTAATCTGCCCTATACCCGCCCTTTCGCTTCTTTCAAGAAGGAATTTAGCGATACGGCGACCCGCGTCATTTTCTTGCAGTATTTCCAGTAGGTTACTGGCTTGCCTTAATTTAACACTCAAGTGCTCTATCATACTCCATGCGACTTCTGGTTCACTAGAGATAAGGCTGCTGATTAGCTCTCTGCTAATTTCGCAAAGTTTTACCTCAGTAAGACAAATGGCATTGTAGTTAGAGGGGGCCGACTCAAAGAAAAGATCCACCCCGATAATATCCCCTTGGGATAAAATATCGAGAATAAACTCCTTGCCCTCTTTGTCATAACGATTTAACTTCACCCGGCCTTGCCGAATGATCTTTATAGAATAAGAAAGATTTCCCTCTTCTAGCAGAAATTCACCCTTCTGATTTGTTCCACGAAGGGTGCCTTCTACGAGTTTTCTTTGTAGTGCTTGAGGAAGTCCTGCTAAGAGAGGAATTTTTGCCGTGCAAAAATCACTTTCACAGCTACAAGCAAGATGAATTTTATCTTCTTTCTTTGATATAGGTAAGTGTTTTGTCATTGATCATTTACCGGATACAAACGGTCAAAAATAAACTTTCCACTGTCTGTGCGGAAAATATTATCCCGAACAGCTCTTATAGCATCGACTTTCATGTCACCTTCATAAATATTAACAAGGAAGTCGGCTTCTACTAATATCTGGTAATCTTCGCCATCAATTTCATCGTAGCTATGATGATGGCCAACCAAATAGCATACCCTTTCAATCACTTTTTCATCATAGCCTAGAATCTCTAACAATGACCTTGCCAGCGGCGGGCCTTCTAGCTGCTGATACTGGCCTGCAGAGGAACCATATCTTTTAAGAGAAGGCCTAATTCCAATATCATGGACCACAGCAGCACTTTTTAGAACCTCCTGGGTATTTCCATCGAGTCCTTCCATCTGAGCTATAAGTTCGCTAAAGGAAAGTACCTTAAGAAAATGCTGTATTCTCTGGGGACATCCCTTCTCATAATTCATCATAGATAGGATTAAACTTCTATGGCGCTCCATTTTTAACTCCTTCTTAGATTAATCTATTTTTATCGGCTAATTTGGGAATTCCAACCCTTAGGCTATGCATAGGATGGGAAGAAGGATAAACGCCTTGGTTTAATGCTGTTTCACCCTGAAGCGATAGATAGATGAAAAAATCTGTCATATCCCATCCATAGGCCCTGCAGGCAAGACGCCCAATCTCTTCAGCGGCAGGAACCAAGGCCTCTTCATAGGTGCTCCCCGTTGTATTAATGTACCAAAAGTTATCGGTTTCAATAAGTGGCCAATTCAGTTCTATATCTTTTATAAGGCTAACGCGAACAAGAATATCTCCAGAGATTTCAACACCGGTGCCACAGAGTTCTCCATCGCCCATGGAGGCGTGAAGATCTCCCATTTGAAGAAGCCCCCCCTCCACTCTAACGGGCAAGTATACCCTGGCACCTTTTTTTATATGCCTACTATCTAAATTCCCACCGTGGTCGCCAGAATAACCGCAGGCAACGCAGTCCTCTTTTGGAGCTGTACCTATTACGCCTACCATTGGCTCAGCTAGCCATTTTATATCATTAAAACTGACAACCCCATCTTTTACCGGAAGCATGCGAGTTCTTACTTCACTTTTATGACTTAAGGGGCCAACTCCACTCATGGAACAGGCAAAACCTACCTCATCTACCACTATATCTAAAATATCCACAACCAGCACATCGCCGGGCTTTGCGCCTATAACTTCTATGGGTCCGGCGGCGGGATTGGCCTTGGTCAGATCTAGATCCTGTACCAGTTGATCCTCGCTGTGAATTTGTCCATTAAAGCAATCACAACTTCTAAAGATAAGAATTTCTCCCGGGGCAATTCGATCAACCGGTGGGTTTTCCTTAGAAAAATTCCATACCGACCTATCTATAATTTTCATAGCTTTCTCCTCTTCTTACATTTGAATTGTCTACTTATAATATCATAAATTATTAGTTGCAGTCTTTTATGGGGTGATATATTTAGATTCTTCCTTAAAACTTTCTATTTATTTGCTTAGGATCTCTTCCTAGGGGCACTGCTCCGCCAGCCACTGCCCAAAGATAAAGTCCTGCTACCGTAGCATAGGGTGAGTAAACCAAGGAGAGTTCATCAAACTTGCTTTTGTTAAGTTTCTCAAGACCATAGACAATGCCCATGCCCTTTCGAATGGCCAAATCACCAAAGCTGATGACATTGGGTCTTTGCATGGAAAAAATCAGTACCATCTGGGCTGTCCAGGGGCCAATTCCGTTAATCTTGCACAGCTCCTTTATCACCTCTTCATCGCCAAGAGAACGGAGTTTAACAAGATCCAGCGAACCTTCTTTCACACGATTTGCAAAATCAGTAATGTATCCTGCCTTTCTAAAGGTGATACCAAAACTTTGAAGTTCTTCCTGAGACTGAGATAGAATGCTATCCACGGTAATGTTACCCAATCTGTCCTCCATACGATTCCAGATGGTGGTTTTCGACGCCGTGGAGATTTGCTGACTTACAATCTGATGTACCATGGATGAAAACAGATCTGGGTTTACTGGTCGTTGTATATGCCCAACAAGATCAATCACCTGGCCCAAGAGTGGATCTTGCTCCTTTAAATAGTTTTTTTCTTTTTCTCCATAGGAAAAATACATTTGGATATCCTCCGCCTTTTGCTAAATATATGTAAGTGACCACTTTATAGTGTTAGTCTTTTCTCTTTAACTTCCAAAGCCCTTTCATTCCATTTATAAGAATTATATAGTTAGAGATTAAGCTTCCTTAGGATATATCTTAATGATCACAGCTAGTGAATTCACTATAGACAGAATATAAACGGATCATGGTTTCTCTAAGTAAGATTTACATTCTTATCATCTCATATTATGGCTAAAGAATAAAGAAAGCAAATAAAACAAAAGATTTGCCTTAATATTTTAGAGTTCACCTTAAAAATAATAGCAGGGCATCTAAATATAACAGACTAAAAAAGTATCCATCCCTAGGGGCAATCCTTGGGTGGATTTTATAATTGCTCCCTTATCTATAATACTTAACACGAATATCATAGGATTCATATCAATTGATGGGAATTATTTCCTATAATAGGGTATATTAAAAGAAACATTGGAGAGCTATGCGAAAACTAAGAAGGAGGATTATATGGCGAATATCAATATCAAAGAATTAGCAAAAACAAACGGTGGTATCTATGTAAGCATGTATTTACCCACCCACAGAAATGCCCCAGAGAATAAGCAAGACCGAATTCGGTTTAAAAATCTTATAAATCAGGCGGAAAAAGAGTTACAAGATAATTTTGCGCTGAAAAACCCTTTGACCTTCCTTAAAGAAGCGGAAAAGCTCTACCAGGATGTTATGTTCTGGACCCATGCATCCGATGGATTGGCCCTTTTGATTAGTGAGGACAATACTCGAATCCTAAAGCTCGAAGGACATATTCCTGAACGTTTAGTGGTTGGAAGTCGCTTTCATCTTCTACCCCTTTTAAACTATTATGAGTTTATGAATGAATCCTATATTCTGGATATTGCCAAGGACCGCTTTAAACTCTACTACGGAGGCCAAGAGGGTATTATAGAAGTAGAGACAGCAGAGATTGATCAAAGCTTTAACGAACTTTTTGATGACAGAGACATTCAAAGCGACAATCACCACTCCATGAGATCTTCAAAATCAGAATTGAATGAACTGGAGACGGAAAAATATCTTCGTTATGTAGCCAAGGGCCTAGGTAAGTTTATGCGTGGAGAAAGTATGCCACTACTGGTTTTTGGTACCACCGAGGTTGTCTCGGATTTTAAAGAATACAGCAAGGGGGAACTGGACATTTATCGCTTCTTTGATAAGCCCCTGGGTTCTTTAAATTTAAATGAGATTTATCAAAAATTAAAAGAAATACTCCTCCCTCGCTATGAAAGAGAAATAGAGAGTTATTTATCGGTTTTAAACGATGAAATAGCCCGAGACCGGGGAACTGACAATGAATCCCTGGTGCTGCGAGAAGCTCCCTCGGGCAGAATCGAGTCACTTTTTATTGCCTCGGATATGGGAGGCCTTATTGAAGAAGAGGCGGATAAACTGATTCAAAACGTCATTACCACCGATGGAAAAGTTATTCTTATTGATGAGAGCATAACGCCCTTTCCTATGGGTGTCGGGGCCATATTTAGATACTAGAATTTACACTACCGGGACCGGCTTAGCCATCCCGGTTTTTCATTGCTATAATTACTATATTTATAAAAATAAAATGTTATACTATCCCATAGAAAGGAGTTTTTATGAAAAGAGAAATGAAACTTAACTACCAAAACACAAGCCTTATTGGTTTTGGGTTTTTTGCCTCCTCCCTGGTCTGGGCAATCTATAATTCCTTTGTGCCCCTACTTCTTGAAGAGCGTTTTTTGCTAACCAGCACCAGCATTGGACTTATCATGACCATCGATAATTTTTTCGGTGTCATTTTCCAGCCTCTAATAGGCTCTGTAAGCGATAAAACAGTGACGGCCCGAGGAAGACGTATGCCCTGGATTATTGTGGGCTTACCCCTATCGGCCATTATATTTACCTTCATTCCCCGGATGTATACTCTTTTTTCTATGATGCTCGTAATCATAACCTTTAATATTCTAATGAGCCTCTGGCGAGCACCTGTTATAGCTCTCATGCCCGATGTGACCCCTAAGCCTCTTCGTAGTAAGGCCAATGGCGTTATCAATCTTATGGGGGGTATCGGATCCATTACAGCTTTTTTACTGGGTGGCCTCCTTGCTAAAAAAAGTCCAGACCTATCTCTTCCTTTCTTATTTGCTACTTTAGTTATGTTTGCTTCACTGGTTGCGCTTATTGCCTTTGTTAGGGAGCCCGTTGGCCTTATTTTCCGAAAGAATAAAGGAGAAAAACTCAATCCTAGGGAAGACAAGCTTCTTGCAGAGGCCCAGGGCTTTGGTCTGGGAACCATTAAAGTGTCCTCCGATGCCAGTATTCTTACCGAGGATAAAAAAGAATTTCTTGCCCCCCTTAAAAAACTAAAAGTCGAAGAAAGAAGGAGTTTGTATTTTCTTCTTGGCGCTATTTTCTTTTGGTTTTGCGGTTTTAACGCCATTGAAACCTTCTTCACTCTCTATGCTACCAAGACCCTGGGTATGAGTAGCGGAAGTGCTACTATGACACTGGCTAGTTATTCTCTGGCCTTTTTGGTATTTGCCCTACCCTCGGGGATTTTAGCTGAGAAGTTTGGAAGAAAACCCCTTATCCTTACCGGTCTGGTGGGAATTATATTCATGTTTATCCCACTTCTATTTATACAAAATACTACCCTCATCACTATACTTCTTATTGGTGGCGGAGTCTTTTGGGCTTGTATAAATATAAACTCCCTGCCCATGGTGGTGGAAATGACCTCCGAAGAGAGCTTGGGATCCTTTACGGGATACTACTATTTTTTCTCCTTTAGTGCCTCTATCGTCTCCCCGGTTCTATTTGGTTGGATTCGAGATTTAACCCAAGACTACACTACTCTTTTTGCCTATTCTGTTATTGCTTTCTGTGTGGCCTTCGTCCTTATGATCTTTGTAAAACATGGTGACAATTATAGCTTGGCCTATAAGAAAACAGATGACTAATTGAAGTCATCTGTTTTTACTTTAGTCACTAGATTCCAGTGTTTCGATGTGCTTTATATGGTTTAATTTTTTTTATTCATTAAATTTCTCAGTTAATCAGATAATATATAATAAGATGTATATTCTAATACTTTTACTCTTTACATTGACAATTTAATTTTTTAAGATTATGATATTTATAACTTAACCTACCATTTACCTGCTTAGCTTTGGGGCATAAATCCCTGCTTGGCAGATATTTATGTGCTTAAGTTTTATATTACTTACCCATCAAAGAATTTGGTTCATCCATCTCATGTCTTACCCGAGACTTACCCAAGGAGGCTCCATGAAAAACCCAACACACCAAAATAAGGCTGAACAACCAATCTTAGGAAAACTTGCTAAGCTTAGGAATATTCATGTTAAAGTCGCTCAGTGCTTTGAATTCTACTATATTGTAGAAGGAAAGATTACTGCTAACTGTTATGAAGAAGTTCACCGTTTAAAAACCGGAGATATGTTTATGGCAACCCCGGGACAGGCTTTTATGCTTATACCGGACCATGAACCTTCCCTTTACATTCATCTAAAAATCAACCCCTCTTTTATTCAAACGAGGGAAAACCAAATCCATAAAAGACTTCCCTGTGTACTGGAAGCCAGTAAAATCAGACAGGCACAACTCAATTTGTTTTACAGAATTTACGAGGAAATCTACCAAGATAACTTTGATCAAATCCACGAACTGGTGGATGTTTTCTTGCAAAAACTTAATTGGATAAGACCGAAAAACGAAGAAGAAATTCAATCAGATAAAAAGATTGATCTTATTTTAAAGGCCACTGCCGTCTTTGAAACAGAGGAACCTGGCTTGGAGGAACTGGCAAAATATCTTGAAATCAGTCCATCTTACCTATCAAGAGTCTTTAAAGAAGTGACCGGAATGCGTTTTTCTGATTTTTCCCAAAGAAAAAAGCTCGAAAGATCTTCACAACTGCTACTAAGTGGTCTGAGCATCGAAGAGATTGCCAAAGAAATTGGCTTTACCTCTAGCAAGTCCCTTAATCGTATATACAGACAATTTGTAAAAACTACACCTTCTACTTATAGAAAATATCTTTTACGACTTACTGATAAGCTAAAAAGCGAAGAAGACTTACGCTTTAAATGTTCCTTTCAAAATTTCCTTACTCATTACGCCGAACCAAGCTATACAAACACCATGAAGGAGTATCTGGGAGCTGGTTACAATAGCCACAGTCTATCCATCACAGACCCAATAATCCAAGATCCAACCCTTGGCCAACGTGCTATTTCCTTGGATAATTTTAGTGAAGACTATTTGGAAGAAATTAAACAACTTCCCTCTATAAATTCCAACAGCCTGTTAGCCCTTAATCTTGAAATATCCCTAGAAGAAAGTGAGGATATATTCTTTAAGGATTTAAACCGCTGGGCCAAGGAAGAAGAACTCTTTAAACTTCTTGATCTTGTAAACTCCATTGACATTCCCATCATACTTTCCGTTGGCCTAAAGGACCATTCCATTCAAGACTATTGCAACAAGCATCAAAGAGAAGAATTGGGAGAATATCTAAAAATCTTAGAGGTGTTTTATAAGAAATTAATCAAAAACATTACTCGGCCCCTGGCGGAAAAGTATTTTTATGTATTTGATACATCGGCCATCATGGAACTAGACACTCAAAAGGCTATCCTTTATTTCTTTGAATTTATGGAAAAGTACCATCTAATGATGGAACGTCTTCTCTATACGGTAAACTATCAAAGCGTTTATCAACTAGGAAAGCAACAGGCCTATGAACTGGAAAGCATTATAGACTTTATATCTAAAAATCGCCATCGTATTCGCTTACCCCAACACAGCAATGCCCATATTATTTTGCCCCAAAGGCTCACCTTAAAAGAACCCCACCAACTGCTGGGGGCACTTAAACTTTACAATGAAGCCATTGATGAGCTCAACGCCTTTGATGATGATCTCAGACTTAAAAAAACAAAAATAAAACTTCAAGGAATTGATATGAACATGGATCTTGATTTTGTTGATCCACTTTATATTGAACTATTCTTTAGCATCCTGACCCTAGATTTTTGGATGCACCTTAAAGGTAAATCCAGATTGGTTCCAAATTACAATTTCAACTTCCGCTGTAGGACTAAGGAAAGCACCTTTTCCAGTAAACTCATAGGCAAGAATGGTTTCCCAACGCCCTTGTACCATATCAGCAAATTTATTTCCCAAATGCCCCAGGATGTAATCTACCACAAAGAAGGCTGCCTGATAAGTAAAAATGAAGATGAGATTCATATGCTGGTCTATACGAATCCATTTCTAGATTATTCCTTTTCTCTTGAAAAAGGATTTGAACAACTGGAAGCCTACAAAAGAGAAGTCTCTATCGATATAAGCGGCCTCAATGGGCACTACAAAGAAGTAACACAAATAATAAACTACAAACATGGTTCACCCTTCTTCCAACTTCGTAATTTTAGTCGTCCGGAGCTTATGAGCTCTGCCGAAAGAGACTACGTACGGCAACAAAGTACTCCCCTACTTATGACTGACTATATAGAAGTGAAGGATGAAATAAACCTAAACCTTGTCCTTACCCCCTTCGAAGTCCTATACAAAACCTTCACAAAAATAAAAGACCCAAGCTAGGGTCTTAAGGATAAATAGAAAATATTTTTATAGAGCTGTGCTTTGATTCTTATCAAGTCACAGCTCATTTTTTCAATAAACTCACTTCCATTAATCGGTTTTATCCAGTAGATAATAAATGAATTCTGCTACTCCATCCTCTTCACTGCTGGAAACAATAAGATCGGCTTTTTTTGCCACGCCTTCCGGTGCGTCCTTCATGGCCGCAGAAATTTCAGCTTGCTCTAACATGGCCACATCATTTTCATTGTCCCCAATAGCATAAAAGTGTTCTGCCTTTAATAAATCCTTTAGCCAGAGTCCCGCTATGCCCTTATCTGCTTCTTTACTTATAATGTCATAGAGAAAGGGCAGGGAGCGAAAAACATTTACACTGGATAAATCTCCCAGCTGGGCAATAATTTCCCTGGCTCTTTGGGGATCGTGACATACAAAACTCAGTTTGTGAATGGCTCCGGGTAGAAGCCCACTATCAAAATCCTCCATAAGTATCAGGGGCAGTCTATATTTTTGTGCGTAATTTTCATGGAGTTTGTAGCCACCAAGTAGGCCCTCTTCTCGGTTGTAAACCAGGCTCCTATCGCAGTAGACTTGGCAATATTCTCCTGTGGGAGCTAGAATTTCCCAAAGTCTCTGAGCCAGATACAGGGGAATAGATTTTTGATAGACTAAGTTGCCCTCTCGATAAATGGTGGCACCACTGCAGGCCACCACTACATCGCCGGTGCCGCTATTATCGGCAAAAAACTGAGCAGAACTAATAAGCCTACCGGTGGCTATAACAAATAGGTTTCCGCGTCTTTGCCATAAATCTATGGCCTCTTGCACCTCGGGGACCAATTGCTTTTTTCTGGTTAAAAGAGTGCCGTCCAAATCACTTAATAATAGTTTCATAGTTTTTCCTCGGGAATAAAGTTTATCTCCCCTTGGTAGACCTGAACACTTTTTAATATGAGCTCAATGGACTGACCAAGATGAATTTCTTTGCCATTTCTTGCCACAAGTTTTGTCTGGTCTTGATCCAGCTCGTAGTAGTCCTGTAAATCCTCCAGTCGGATCATGCCTTCTATGGTGTTTTCCAGTTCAACAAAAATACCAAAATTAGCTACACCGGAGACTTTACCTTGGAATCGTTGGCCAATTTTATCCATCATATATTCTGCCTTTTTTATTTCATCCATTCTACGCTCGGCCTCATCGGCTTTTCTTTCTTTTATGGAACTCTGAAGGGCTACATCGGCTAAGATTGCCTGGTAGTGCTCTCTTTTTTTTCTATTCATTTCGGTAAGAGCCTCCTTCATAATCCGGTGAATCTGTAAATCAGGATAGCGTCTAATAGGAGCCGTAAAATGGGAATAATGTTCAAGGGCCAGGCCAAAGTGACCAATCAGTACATCGGTATAGCGAGCCTGTTTTAGATAGCGCAGAATTTTTCTTACTAGCAAGTCCTCTTCGGGCTTGCCTTTTAAACTCTTTAGAAGTTCACTGAGTTGCTTTGGATGTATGTCCTGTACATCACCTTTGATCAGATAACCAAAGCTATGCAAAAGCCTATTGAGTTCGGCCATCCTCTCGCCTTCGGGCTTCTCATGGGAGCGATAAAGAAAAGGCATTTCCATCCAGCTAAAGTGCTCGGATACGGTAGTATTGGTTAGTATCATGGCCTCTTCAATCATTTGGTCAGCCAGTCCCTGATGTCTTCTAAGAACTTCAATGGGCCAACCCTCATCGTCTAGAATAAAAAAGGGTTCACTGCTACCAAAATCCATGGCACCCCTTTGGTCTCTTTTTATTCTAAGAAGCTCTGTCAGTTCTTTAAAGGTCTCCAACTCTCTTCTTATGGGCTCGAGTTTTTGATCTTCTTTGCCCTCTAAAAAGGCTGTAACATCATCATAAACCAGACGATAGGAGGACTGCAACACCGATGGGAATATATCCGCCGAAAGTACCTTACCCTCTTTATCAATGTCCATTACTACGGAAAAACAAAGCTTATCTTCCTTTGGATTAAGAGAACAAAGCCCATTGGAAATTTCTTCGGGAAGCATTGGAATCACATGATTCACCAGATAAACACTGGTTCCTCGTTTTAGAGCCTCCTGATCAAGCAAAGATCCTTCCTTCACATAGTGGCTCACATCGGCGATATGTACTCCCAGTCGAAAACCACCCGCTACCTTCACGATACTTATAGCGTCATCAAAGTCCTTTGCATCGGCCCCGTCTATGGTAAAAACAAGATCTTCAATTCTTCGGCGATTGGCTATTTCTTCCGGCGAAGGATTGCGGAATCTTTTCGCTTCCTTTATAACATCCTCAGGAAATTCCATTGGCAGGTCAAATTCTTCCACCACTAGTTTAAGATCCAGGCCGGGGCTAAAGAGCTCACCCAAACTTTGAACAACTTTCCCCTCAAGTCCCTTATAATGGCTCTCATAATGGAGGATTTCCACTTGGACAATTTCTCCACCCCGGGCTCCTCCATTGTTTTTCTTATCAACGAATATTGAGAAGGCTAACCGGCGACTTAGGGGGATAACATAGCCCTGACTATAGTAGGTTCCCAGGACCAACCTATGTTTTCTTTTGGTTATCTTGTTAACTTTACCTTCTTCTCGCCCACCGCGGCTAGTGGGCAGTATATTTACAAGAACTTCATCGCCATCCATAGCTCCGCCAAAATTTGAGCGGTGGACAAAGACATCTTCTTTGGATCCATCGGCATAAACAAAAAAACCATAACTGCTGCCGGGTATGGACATTCTACCGGGAAATAAGCTTTCACCCTTTCGAGGTAGATAGTCTCCTTTTTTCGTCTTTCTAATAAGGCCCTTTTCTTCCAGCTTACTTAGCTCAATTAAAAGCGCCTGTAGATCTTCTACCTGCAGAGCTCTTTGAATGTCTTCTATACTTTGAGCCCTATTTCTCCTTTTTAACAGTTCTAGGATTTCCATGAAACCTCCATGGTACATTTTTATAGAAAAATAATCTCGTGATTCATTTTGGCCACCATGGCTACGGTGGCATGAATGGAACAATATTTACCAGCCAGTTCACAGGCCTTGGTAAATTTTTTCTTATCGGTGACGCCCAGAGCTTCAATCTTAAAATCTACATACTCTAGAGTTGCAACCTTCTCATCGCGTTTTTTGCCATCAATTGTGATGGTTACTTCTTCATAGTCTATTTTCATTTTCTCACAAAGAGATTCCAGTGTGTAGTAATAGCAGGCACTCAAAGCGCCGTAAAGAAGATTATATGGCAAATATTCACCCTCTCCCGAACCAACGGGAATTCTTCCCCTGCCATTATCAATCCATTTTTCTTTTCCGTATTTCGATGTAACCGACATTTTACCTCCTAGTAAATTGCTTTGTTTAGTATTTCCTTTAATCGGTAGTCTTCCCCTTTAAAAAAGCTGAAATAACGTTGAATCCGGTTTTCTCCCGAATGAAAAGAAACATTGTCCGTAAACTCCTCATCCAAGTTAAGAGTAAAATCGAGTTTTACCATGATTAAAAGCTCATCTTCATGCTCAATCTTTATTTCATGGAGCTCTCCGCCTAGAACATGGGACAAAAAAACGTCCCGGTAGCTGTCTTTGTCCAGGCCAAAGGGCTCAAGTATATCCATTTGCGTTTCTAAGTCTTGAGTGATTAGGCTATCATAATAATTTTCCACTACTTCCATACACATGTTCTGGGGATTTTGTGTTGCACAGGAAGTAAAAATCACTAAAACCAAAAGCAATATAACCCGCATAAGTTCCTCCACAGAAACTTTCTAGTGCAAATGAAGACTCACTGGACAGTGATCGCTGCCTAAAACTTCAGAAAGAATCCCAGCATCTTTAATTCTTGGTAGAAATTCTTCACTAACCACAAAATAATCGATCCTCCAACCGGCATTTCTACTTCTGGCCCTGGTTATATAACTCCACCAGGAATAGGCATCCTGAGTATCAGGATAAAAATGACGAAAAGTATCGATAAAACCAGCTTCTAGTAGAAAGTCAAAGCGTTCTCTTTCCTCATTGGTAAAGCCTGCCGAGCGCCGATTGTTATCGGGGTTATTCAGATCTATTGGTCTGTGGGCCACATTTAGGTCCCCACAAAGGATAACAGGTTTTTCTTCTCTGAGTTTTGAAAGATACTCCCGCAATAAATCTTCAAATTCCATGCGTTCATCTAGGCGCTGCAGCTCTCTTTTTGAGTTTGGGGTATAGACATTTACAATAAAATAGTCTTCAAACTCCGTTGTTAGAACCCTTCCCTCATGATCAAATCTCTCATCGCCCATTTCAGTCCTCACTGAAAGAGCCGGGATTTTACTGAGAGTCATCGTACCAGAATAGCCTTTACGCTGAGCACTGTTCCAATAGACATGATAGCCCGGTAAATCCAAATCCAGCTGATCTTCTTGGGCCTTAATTTCTTGCAAACATAGGACGTCGGGGTTTTCTTCTTCAATAAATTCTAAGAAGTTTTTATTTAATACGGCCCTAAGTCCATTGACATTCCATGAAATTAACTTCATTACTACCTCCACAGTCACTATACCCATAAGGAATCTTTGTTCAACAAAAAAGGGGTTTCCCCCTATATCGTAACCACCTTTTCAGCCTTTTGAATCAGCATCAGAATTTCCTCCATACCGGAAATTCGCCCAAGGTTTATCTGTTCCTCCAGCTCAAAATAGCTAACGCAGGTGCCACAGGCGATAAGATCAACACCGGCTTTTTCTAAAAAGTGAAGAGCTTGGTGAGAGCCTCCACCGATGGTTAGCAGTTTTACTGCCCCATTATAAAATATAATTGCATCGGGTTTTATTGGACTTGCCCAAAGTTTTGTTAAAAAGGTCCCAATTAGTTTTTTTCCCAGTTCTTTAGAGCCTCTGCCCATGGCATCATCGTTAATAATAATCACTTCTTTCATCGACTCCTCCTAGCTCTAGCATACCATTTTTTGATGATAATTTAAACCTTCTTTATGCTCAGGGTAGCCAGACTCTTTCCACCATAGGAGCTGGCGATTATTGGTCCTTGACAGGCTCTAGAGAAAAACCCCTGAAGTTTTCCATTGTAGACAAAAATCCCTGTCATGTGATTAAAGCTTTTCACCCCTTCTTCGAAACTAAGCATTTCGATGGCCGGCAGTTTCGCAAAGGCCTGGATCAAATACTCCCTGCCAACAAGGCTTTCCAGTGTATCTCTCCACTGCTCGCTGTCCATATCACGTCCGAGGAAAATCCCCCGGGAGGCGTAGGAATCTGTTGGTTTAAGAAGATATTCATCTTTGTGCTCAATAAATTGCGGATTCTTTGCTAGCTTCTCATCCACTAGAGCAGTATAGGGAACATGCTTTTTCACGAATTCCCTTTGCTCCGGTGTAAAAAAGTGCTGAACATCAGGGTGATGTAAAACGAAAAAAAGGACTTTGTTATGAATGATTTGACTGGCAATGGGTCCAAAAAGTTGTGTCTTTCCACAGCGGATTCCTTCTACTAATTTAGGTAGCTCATCGTACAACTTATAAAAGTCCGAAGTGACTAGGCGCCGGTAAATATAATCTAGGGGCTTTCCTTTGAAAGCTAAATAGCCATCTCTGTCTACATCGAGCTCTTGGGGCATTACATAGTCCACTTCACAGCCTCTTTTTTCAAAATGGGCTCCAAAACGACGAAACTCATCGTTGTCTATATCGGTATCTAGAATGCCAATCCTAGGGGGCGTGTTTTTATTCCAATTAGACAGGACATACTCCACCCAGCTTTCAAAGAGTTCAAAGCCCTCAATTTCATATCCTCTGGCCTTTAGCGTTTTATAAAGCTCACTATCAAAAAACAGCTCCTTTAATACTCGGTCCTCATTCATGGCCGAGCTTCCGTCGGTATTAATCTCACAGAAGCTAAAATCATCAAGGCCGCGGTAAAAAACATCCATCCGAGCCATGGGATAGACTTTTTCCAGTGGATTTTCAAGAAGGATCAGTTCCTCTAAGTTTTTTGGAAAGCCAAAGAGTTGGCGAAATCCCTCTTCCTTTTTGTATAGCTCCACCACTCGGTCAAAAAGTTCAACGCTTTTGTCCACTATGGAATGAAGGTCCAGCATTTCCTCCTCATTAAAAAAACGCGGTGAATACAAAAAGGGTACCGGCTGTCCATCATAATAGGCTTCGGAACTTTTTTCCATTTCCTTTAGCCTAAGATAATCATTTTTATACTTACTGAAATCCCCTTCTAGGATCTCCAATATTTCCTCATATAATTCTTTACTCTTCATTTACGCCTCCGTTTCTCGTGTTGTATTACTACCCCCTTTTTATGCCTTTAATAAAATAACGTCATTAAATGCTAAGATTCTTTCACTGGGAATTTTTTAAAGCTCCACACTTTTTCAATGAAAGGCTCTTAACAAAGGGTCGACAAGGTCATTCATCTTTGTTATACTAGCTAATAGTAATAAAATTAGGAGGAACTATGGAAAGAGCACTATTGCATGCCAATTTACGTAAGGCGAACACCAGTGAGAATAAACAGCTTCGCAAAGACTTACGTGTCCCTGCCGTACTTTACGGATCACACATTGATCCAAAACCCATTTCTCTTGGGCACACTGAATTAATCAAATTCATCCGTGATCATCACGTTGGATCTAGCCTTAACTTAGAACTCGAAGGAGAAGAGTATTTTGTCATCCTTAAGGATGTTCAAACTCATCCCGTTAGAGGACATATACTCCACTTAGATTTTCAGGCCCTTCAAGCGGGAGAAAAGGTTCGCGTTACCATCCCTGTATTCCTACACGGCCTTGATAAAATCCACGATGATCTTATCGTCCAAGAGCTGAACACGGAAATCGAACTTTCAGTTCTACCCCAGTTTCTTATCGACTCCATCATTGTTGATGTAAGTGAAGTCAAGGTTGGGGATTCCCTCAGTATCGCCGATCTTCCCATCAATAGCGATGAGAACTTCGAAGTATTCTCGAATCCTGACCAAATGATCTATACGGTCATGGAAGCTACCGTCTTCGAAGAAGCAGACGAAGAAGACGAATCCAGTCTCTTTGATGTAGAAGATGCTACCAAGGAAGTGGATGAAGATGGTAAGGAAGATTAAAGAGTGGAATACCACTCTTTTTTCTTTTAGATAAGCCCTTCGATAAAATTTAAGCCTCAAAGGGCAACCATATCATTAAATTAAGCAGTCAATAAGATAAAGGATCGGCCTAGGCCGATCCTTTATTCAATAGCTTCAACAAATAATTTGAGTTTTTCTAGTTCTTCTTTACTGAGGCGAATTCCTTTGCTCATCTTCGTTTTATCGGGACTCCACTCTCTTAGATCATATTTGGGTTCCAGATGGTTAAAACTTACAAGGTTAAGTTCCTTGGTCCATCCGCTATCAGAAACACTCATCACTCCATATTTCTTAATGATTTCATAATGTAAGCTCATCTCTATCTCCTTTCCTCTATAGAATAAATAAATTCATTCTATAAGAAAAGGTCTTTTGCCCAAGTTTACATTAAGTTACAATTTCAGTAGTTTCGTAGCCAGATAGAAGTAACCCATTAGGGATGTAGCATCGACAATGGTGGTAATTAGAGGCCCTGCCATAATGGCGGGGTCCGTTTTAAGCTTTAAAGCTACCATGGGCAAGAGAGCGCCAATGAGCTTGGCCGTAACCACCGTTAAGACAAGAGCCAAACTGACGGTAAGGGCCACCATGGGAGCCACCTGGGAAAAAACCAGAAGACGAAAATAATTAACAAGGGCCAGAAGAAGAGCAACGATAATGGAGGTTCTAAACTCCATCCAGATAACCTTAAAAAAGTCATCAAAATCAAGTTCTCCCAGAGCAAGACCACGAATAACCAAAGTCGAGGACTGACTTCCCGTGTTACCCCCGGTATCCATCAGCATCGGTATAAAACTTGTTAGTATAGTCATCTTCGCCAGAGCATCCTCGTAGTTTTGAATAATTCTTCCTGTAAGGGTGGCAGAAATCATTAGGATAAAAAGCCATGGAAGTCTCTTCAGCGCATGGCCAAAGGGCGAAAGATCTAAATACTCGTCATCGGAAGGGGAAATCGCCGCCATTCGCTCAAAGTCTTCGGTGGCTTCTTCTTGGATAATGTCCAAAATATCATCGACGGTGATGATTCCCGTAAGGCGATGTTCACTGTCCACAACGGGCAAGGCAAGATAGCCATATTTATTAAAAATCGAAGCCACTTCCTCCTGGTCATCGTCGGTGTGGACGTAGACAACCTCAATATCCATGATGTCCTCAAGGACCTCATCGGACTCGGAAATAACTAGTTTTCTTAGGGAAATAATCCCCTCTAAATGATTGGATGAATCGGTAATATAATTGGTATATACGGTTTCTCTCTCTAAGCCCGTTTCTTTTATATGGGCCAAAGCCTCGCCAACCGTCATCTTTTTACGGAGCTTGACAAACTCAATTGTCATTATGCTTCCTGCAGAATCCTCAGGATATCCCAGGAACTGATTGATCATCTTTCGTTTTTCAGGGGTCGCCTTGGCGATTAGTTTTTGCACTAAATTTGAGGGTAAATCCCCCAGGGCGTCGATCATGTCGTCAAAGGACAAATCTTCCATAACCGTCGCTAGTTCGCCTTCAGTAATTCCGGCAGCAATTTCATTTTGCGTTGCTTTACTAAATTCCGCAAATACCAGAGCTGCTTTCTCTTTACCTAGGAGCCTAAAGACCAGGAGGGTATCCTTGGTATTTAGTTCATCCATATATTCAGCGATATCGGCCTCATTAAGGAGACTAAGTTCCTCCTTAAGGGCCCAATATTCTTTTTTCTCAATCAGTTCAACGAGTTCTTCAAAGCTCATAGTTTCCTCCCGCTAGTGTAAATTACAAATCAAGGGCAATCTCCATCATCTGAGTAAAGGTTTCCTGGCGATCCTGGCTGCTTGTCATTTCGCCAGTGGGGATCAAATCGGAAACAGTGCAAATCACGAGAGCCTGGATATTGTTTTTAGCCGCTTGTGTTAGAAGCTCAGCGGCTTCCATCTCAACGCCCAAAACACCATACTCAGCCCAGCGCATAATATCTTCGTCGGTATCATCATAAAAGGTATCACTGGACAAAAGGCTGCCCACATGAACCGGTACACCCATTTCCTTGGCCTTTAAATAGGCCTTTTGGACCAGCTCAAAACTGGCTGTTGGGGCGTAGGTATTACCATAAAAACGACGGGAAATCATTTTTGAGTTTGTACAGGCACTCATGGCGATGATGACATCTCTCAGTTTCACATTGGGGCCAATGCCTCCGCAGGAACCGATGCGCACAAGCTTCTTACAGCCATAAACATGAATAAGTTCGTGAATATAAATTCCCGCCGAAGGCATACCCATACCGGTTCCTTGAACCGAAACGGCTTTACCCTTGTAGGTTCCTGTATAGCCCCACATTCCCCGAACGGTATTGTACTGCACTGCATCTTCTATAAAAGTTTCAGCGATAAATTTTGCCCGTAGGGGATCTCCCGGTAGCAAGACAAATTCTGCAATGGCTCCCTTGGGTGCCTCAATATGATAATGACTCATTTTTCCTCCTCTTTAGCACCACGGATTCCAGCGGTGCAATCCATTCTTTCTTTGTTTCAACACCAAGTAAATCAACCTTAAAGTTTAATAGATAAAAAGTTCCTTCGCTTAGGGGAAGCTTTTGAATTTCTGAAGTTGGATTGTGGCCAATAAAAAGTTCCTCCTCACCTAGATCCAGGGTGTAATAAATCATTGGACTTTCAGGATAAAGGTAAAGGCTTTCTCGAATCTTCTGAGCATCGTAGTCCCCTAGATTGAAAAGTCTTCGAAGTCTTAAAAGCCCCCGAACCAGATCCACTAAATCTTTTTCTTTCACACTTTGTTTCCAACGAATATGATTGTTCCAGTCGCCGGATTTATAACTATTGTGATCCATGGATTTCGAGCGCATAAATTCTGTGCCTGCATGGATAAAACAAATTCCAAAACTCAGCAGTTGAATAGAAAAGCCTAGGGCTGTTCTCATTTTGATCAGTTCATCGCTTTCAACGGTACTGAGAAAGAGTTTATCATAAAGAATTAAATTATCATGACAACTCATATAGTTGGTGGTTTCCCAGGGCTCCTGGGTATAACCGAAAATTCCTGGAGAAAAGTCAATATCTCCCACAATCCCCGTTAATACATGGTTTCTTGATAAAAGATTGTTCTGGATATAACCCTTGGTCGTATCATCATTTCTGCCCCGAAGCCCATCTCTGAAGCGATCGTTAAAAAGGGCATATTCTTTGCCTCTTTGGGCGCCATAATGAATAAAGTGATCGGGCTGATGTCCAAATCCCCAGGGTTCGCCATAAATTAGAATATCAGGATGGATCCTTCGCAGGCTAGTGACAATTTCCTCTGCAAAGTCTTTTATCATGAGCCCCCAAAGATCAAAACGAAAACCATCGATTTTAAATTCTTGGACCCAGTAAAGTAGACTTTCAATAATCAATTTTTGCACATAGGGCTTGGAGGTGTCAAGTTCATTGCCACAGCCCGAGCCATTAACAAATTCTTCTCCCTCCATGCGGTAGTAATAACCCGGAGCCAGAAGTTCAAAGGAGCTATCCAAGGTTCTAAAGGTGTGATTGTACACTACATCCAGCACCACACCCAGTCCCATACCATGTAAATGCATTACCGCCTTTTTTATCTCCGAAAGAGCCCTATTGGGCTCATCCACAGCCACTAGGTAGCCTCTGTGGGCAGCAAAGTAAAACTCCGGGTCATAGCCCCAGTTGTAACCCTCTTCCCCTTCAAGGCTCATTATGGGCGTTACCGGTAGAAGATGGACATGGGTAACTCCCAAAGAGGCCATATAGTCGGTTCCAATGAGATTGCCTTTGTATTTTGGACTTTCACACAGAGCTAGAAATTTACCCGGGTTCTTAAAATCCATACGGGGATCCATGGAAAAATCCCGAAGATGCTGCTCATAAATCACTGCCTTTTTAAAACTGAGGCGGGGAAATCTATGTTGGCGAAAACCCGGGGGATCACTATTTTTGTCCACCACTAGAATTCCTTTTTTTGCTTTGTGGGATAGGTACTTTGCATAGGGATCAATAATAAGTTCCTCATCCTTTATAAATCCATAGCCCCAACCCTCATAATCGCCTTTTAGACGAAGTTCAAAGACCTCCCCCATCTTTTCCATGGCATATAGTATGTGTTCCTCTTTTTCGGCCTCAGGAAAAAGGGCAAGGCTAAGGGTTTCATGGGTTGAAAAAACTCGGAATACCCAGCTCTCATCCTCGGGATAAGCCCCCAATCTTCTAGAGTCCTTCATAGAGTTCCTCATAAAGAGCGGCGGATTCTTTCCAGCTTAGATCTTTCTCCATGGCTTGTTTTACAATCTTCCACCAATTTTGGCTATCTTTATAATGATACAAAGCGTCCTTAATAGCAAAAAGAAGTTCATGGGCATTGTAATTATCAAAGGCAAAACCCGTTCCTAGACCGGTATATCGGTTGTAAGGAATCACTGTATCGGCCAGACCACCGGTTTTTCTTACAACGGGTATGGAACCATAACGCATGGCAATAAGCTGACCCAGGCCACAGGGCTCAAAGCGCGAAGGCATTAAAAAGATATCGCAGGAACCATAAATCTTCCTTGCCAGACTCTCACCAAAGAGAATATGGGTACTGACTTTTTGGGGATATTTGTTTTGAAAATATACAAACTGGTCTTCAATGGCTCTGTCTCCACTACCAAGAAGAATAAACTGCACATTTTCTTCCATTAGTTCATCAAAAATAAAACTTAATAGATCCAGTCCTTTATTATCAACAAGCCGAGTAACCATGGCCAGCATAGGGATGTTTTGGTCTACGGTAAGTCCCATGGCCTTTTGAAGAGCCATTTTATTTTCTAGGCGGCGCTCGGGAAAGCTGCTATTAAAATTCACCCAGAGCTCACCATCGGTGGAGGGATTGTATTCGTCATAGTCTATCCCATTGACAATGCCAACAAGTTTTTCTTTTCGGTGCTGCAAAAGCCCATGGAGCCCCTCGCCAAAATAGGGATAGGTAATCTCCTTGGCATAGCTTCTTGAAACCGTCGTTACCACATCGGCAAATTGAATGCCGGCCTTCATAAAATTGAGAGAACCATAATGCTCCAGCTTTTCATAGGTGAAATAACTATCATCCAGTCCCAGGTAATCCTTCATGATACGATAGGGAAATATACCTTGATACTTTAGATTGTGAATGGTAAAAACCACTCTGGTGTTTTTAAATTCATCGCGCCAGGCGTAGCTGTTCTTAAAAAGTGCTGCCGCTGCACCGGTATGCCAATCATTTAAGTGCAGTATGTCAGGATAGAAATCCACTTCTTCCATAAGCCTTAGAATGGCATGGGAAAAAAACGAGAAACGCTCACCATCGTCGTACTGTCCATAGAGGCTGTCTCTGAAAAAATAATGTTCATTGTCAATAAAGTAATAGGTTACCCCTTCAAGCTTATGAGAAAAGACCCCGGCGTACTCCGTGCGAAGGGGCATCTTAACATGAAAAGCTCCCAAATAATCAAAGTTTTCACGAAGCGCAGGATTGGTGCGCTTAAAAAGAGGGATGACAACTCTTACATCATGGCCTCTTTTGGAAAGCTCTTTAGGTAGAGAGTGGAGCACATCGGCAAGGCCTCCAGATTTTATATAGGGCGAAGATTCGCTGGCTGCAAAAAGAATTTTCATAAAATTCTAGCTCCTTTCCCTACAAAGTATGGCAAACCACCATCTCCCATCAATACACGGCCATTGCCAATAAAACTTCGCTTATCTAAAACGGCAAAATTAATCTGGGCATCATCGCATATGTTGGCTCCTTGGAAGACAACGGAATTTCTTATCACAGCATTTTTCCCCACATGAACATTTCTAAAAATAATCGAGTTTTCTACCGTGCCCTGGATAACGCAACCATTGGCCACTAGGGAGTTTTTAACTTGACTGCCACTCATGTAGAGGCTACTGGGCGCATCCTTAGTCTTTGTAAAAATATTCCCGTTTTTATAAAACAGTTCCTTGGCGTGCTCGGTCTCTAAAATCCTTAGAGACGCATTGTAATACTGCTGCATAGAATAAATAGGAAGAACCTCTTCTTCTAGAGAGTGGGTAATGACTTTGTAGCTTTGAAGTCTTCGCTTAATGGCCCCACTAAGGGATGACTCCCTTCCCTCCTCCAGGGCTTCTCTGACGATTTCTAGGAAAATTCTCTTTTTTATAAAATACATCTCAATGCCTAGCTCAAACTCCTGTTGATTTCCTAGGTTTCTTCCAATATAAACCTTTTCTCCGTCCTTCATTAGAATATCCAGGCCCAAAAGGTCAACCCGGGTCTTTCCATTCTTTACATTTTTTGTAAGAACGGTAATGTCTGCATCATTTTGTGCATGGATAGCAAAGGCGGATTTAAAATCAATATTACCAACGTAGTTGCTCCTGGTCATCAGGATATGGTCCACTTTCATTTTTTCAAAATAAAGCAGATTGCTTCTTAATCTTTGTAGATCCCCTTCAAAGGCAGTCTCTTCTTTAATATCAGGATAAAGTACTCTAAGACCACCGGTTTTACGATCCAGATCCCACCATTTTCCGAAACTCAAATGATCGTTTAGGGAATGGAATTTATCCTTAACTAAAATAGAAACATTCTCGATATCGCTATTGACCATACTAGAAAGCATAAAGTCGATAAGACAATAGCGCCCGGCAAAGGGAACCGTTGCAAGAGGTCTGAACTGGGTGAGTTCTTTAATATAAGTTTCACGCTCCCCAAGATTTATTAAACCTGCTACTTTCATTTTCATGGTTCCCTCCTAAAGTATCAGTCCATGATCTACAGAACCAAAGATAGTAATTTCGCCATCACCAAGCTTTGTACCTTCTTCTACATCTTCGTGGCTAAGGACAATAACCCGCTTAAGTACGGCGTTTTTGCCAATGTGGGCTCCCGGTAGGAGAATGCTGTCTTCTACATAGGCGCCCTCTTCCACCACAACAGAAGTGCTCAGTATACTGTTTTTTATATTCCCATGTACAATACAGCCCTCATTGATAAGGGCTCTTTCCACGTGACAGGTCTCGGAAAGGTACTGGGGAGGTACATCATAGTTTTTCGTATAGATTCGCCAGTCTTCATCAAATAGATTTAGTGTATTCTCCGGGTCCAATAGGTCCATATTTGACTGCCAATAACTTTCTACCGTACCCACATCTCTCCAATATCCCGCATAATTATAGGCGTAGAGACGTCGCCCTTCTTCCAGCATTCCGGGAAGAATATTCTTACCAAAGTCATGGAAAGAATCGGGATTGTCGTGATCTTTTATCAGCCACTCCCTCAGAATTTTCCAATCGAAGATATAGACTCCCATGGAGGCCAAATCATTTTTGGGCTCTTTTGGCTTTTCTTCAAACTCGTAAATGCTACCATCTTCTCTTGTATTAAGAATACCAAAGCGACTGGCTTCATAGAGGGGAACAGTGATGGCACTGATGGTGACGGCGGCCTCTTTTTCAATATGAAACTCCAGCATCTTTCTATAGTCCATCTTATAGATATGATCTCCTGAAAGAATGAGTACATATTCAGGGTCTTGAATGTCGATATAATTTAGGTTTTCATAGATTGCATTGGCGGTTCCATCGTACCACTGGCCCCCCTCGGTGGTCATATGGGGGGGAAGGATCTCTACACCACCCTTGTGACGATTGAGGTCCCAGGGGCCACCGATGCCAATATGCATACTAAGGGCCAGGGGTTGATACTGGGTTAGTATCCCTACATTGGTTATCCTTGAATTTGCGCAGTTGCTTAGAGCAAAGTCAATGATGCGGTATTTCCCTCCAAAATGCACTGCGGGCTTTGCGTTTTTTTCCGTCAATTGTTTTAGTCTTGCGCCTTGACCTCCTGCTAGAAGCATGGCGATCATTTTATCTTTAATCATGTAACACCTCCAGAATCATTCCGCTATAGGGGGCTAATCCTACCATAATATGATCTTTAGCCTCCAATGGGCCAAAGGATCCCCTCCCTTTTCCGCCGTACTCTTCCCCATCGGAATTAAGAAGAACCCTATAGGTACCCGGTTCCAGGTTTACTCTGTGCTCAAAGAGATCCTTTGATGAAAAGTTTAAAAGTATAACAACGGATTTTCCCTCCAGATCTATTCTCTTAAAGGCAATAAAATTCTGTTGGGTATTATCCACATCAATCCAGGAAAACCCTTGCCAATTTTCATCGTTGTCATGAAGAGCAGGCTTTTTGTGATAGAGAAGATTCAAGTCCCTAACAAAGGTCTGTACACCCAAATGGGAATAAAAATCTAACAGATTCCAGTCCAGGGTCGTAAAGGCATTCCATTCAGCAAATTGCCCAAATTCTCCCCCCATAAAGAGCAGTTTTTTCCCCGGCATAGAATATTGATAGAGATGAAGAAGTCGCAGCTGAGAAAATTGCTCTTCATAGCTTCCCCTCATTTTGGAAAGAAGAGAGCCCTTCATATGAACGACCTCATCATGGCTTAGGGGCAAAAGAAATTTTTCACTAAAGGCATAGACCATGGGAAAGGTCAAGAGATTGTGATGTTGACTCTTACTAAAGCCATCCATTTTAAAATATCGCAGAGTATCATTCATCCATCCCATATTCCATTTGTAATCAAAACCAAGGCCGCCCTGCATCAAGGGCTTTGTGACTCCTTCATGATCCGAGGAGTCCTCGGCAAAAAGTAGAATTTTCCCCTTTAGCTCAGCGGTGAGTTCCTTTAAAAACTCCAAGGAGTGGCGGTCGATTTCTTTACTGTCCTCTTTTCGAAAAAGCATATGGGCCACGGCATCGACCCGGATGCCATCTATACCATATTCTTTCCATAGAAAAATTAAATTTCCGATAAGAAAATTGCGCACATGGCGCCGACCAAAATCAAAATTCATGGTATCCCACTGAGGATTATAGGCATCTTCCCAAAAATCACTCTCATAAAGAGCCGAACCATCAAAATAAGAAAGTCCCGGAGCGTCGGTTATAAAGTGGCAGGGAACCCAGTCGAGAAAAACGGCGATGCCTCTTCTATGGGCTTCTTCCACAAAGTACTTAAAATCCCAAGGGTCTCCATGGCGGCTGGTTATGGCGTAGTAGCCACTTTGCTGATAGCCCCAGCTGCCGTCGTAGGGATGCTCGGTGATGGGAAGAAGTTCAATGGCGTTGTAACCCAAATCCTCTACATAGGGAAGAAGGCTGTGGGCCAATTCTTGATAACTTAAATATTCGCCCCCTTCTTTCTTTCTCCAGCTGCCAAGATGCACCTCATAAATCGAAAGGTTTTCACCCAAATCCACTTTGGCTTCCCAGGGAAAATCCTTAGTACGATATAAAATACCTGGGCTTTCCTGACCCCATCGAATCTTTTTAGCATAGGGGTCGGTTTTCCAAACTTCCTGTCCATTCTCCCCCAGGATGTGGTATTTATATAGTTGACCTTCCTCTGCCTCGGGGATAAAGGTGCAATAATATCCGTGCTCTATGGGGACCATGGGATGGGCTCCCGGTGTCCATTGGTTCCACTCGCCTACCACGGAGATTTCCTTGGCCCGAGGCGCATAGACAAGAAAGCGAAACTCATCATCAATATAGTGGGCGCCAAAAATTTCCGCTCCCCCATAGAAAACTCCCTCACGATAAGCTCGTAAATCTTCTAAAGCAGGTAATACTTTCATCTTATCCCTCCTTTGCCCTAATATACCCAATTCTTGCCGGGATCATGATAGATTTTTTCTAAGAGGCCCTACTGCGGTCCTTCTTCTTCCAGCTCACATTGATACACTCGAAGAGCGGGACCTAGCAAATAAAGCTCATTATTCCGTTCTTTTCTAACCTCTAGTTCCCCACCGGGAACTCGAAATAGCCTCTGTGTAAGTTGAGGGGTTTTCCTTGCCAGATGATAAAATACACTGGTTACTCCCGAACCACAGGCTAAGGTGAAATCTTCAACACCCCGCTCAAAGGTTAGAACGTCTACCTGTTCTTCGCCGGGAAGATAAAAATTAATATTGGCCCCTTTGACAAAGTCTTTATGGTGACGAAGGGTCTCAGCCAGTGAAATTAGATTGTCTTTACTGAGTTCATCGACTTGAAGACAAAAATGAGGAACGCCGGGACTTCCCAGTTCTATATAGGCTCCCCTATGACCCTCTACATTTATATCTTCATAGACACTGATTTTTTGCATGCGAACTTCATAGAGCGTCTTTTCTATACGCCGAGCTTTAATGGCCCCGGCGGCGGTATCAAACACCATCGCTTCCCCGGCCACCTTTTCATCGTAGGCAAAGCGGGCAAGACAACGGGCTCCGTTTCCACACATTTCACCCTTTGAACCATCGGCATTATAAAAATCCATGGAGAAATCAAGTGAACTTTTCTCAAGAAAAATCATACCATCGGCTCCAAAGCTGATGCGTCTTTGACAAAGTCTTTTGGCCAAGGCCTGCTTGTCTTCTTCACTCAGTAGGCAATCTATGTTATTTATAAGGAGAAAATCATTTCCCGCCCCTTGCATTTTTGTAATTTTCATAGTCCCTACTTAGAAAAATCAAATTCGAATTTTTTAGAGAAAAGTCCAAAAAGCCCACCGGTATGAATAAAAAGAATATTCTTACTGCCCTTAAAGAATCCATGGTCATTTTCCATAGCATCTACAAGGCCACGAAAGGCCTTGCCCGTATATACACTGTCAAAAATAACCCCTTCACTGCGGCTTATCTCCAGTAGAAAATCCATTTCCTCAGGGGTGTTAAGAGCGTAACCCCTACCTACATAACCATCTAGAAGAAGCATATCTTCTGTCTTTAAAGCTTCTTCACTGCCAATGAGCTTGGAAAACTCTTCCCATATTTCAAGTGTTCTTTGGGCAAAATGCTCAGAATCTGCCGCTATGGGCACACCGATTACTTTTTTTCCATGCTTACCTAAAACATTGGCAAAATGAAGACCTCCGTAGGTACCGGCACTGCCCACAGCACAAACAATGGTATCAAAATCTAGACCCATTTCTTTTTCCTGGGCAAGGATTTCCTGAAAGGCTTCATAGTAGCCTAGGGTCCCGATGCCATTGGAGGCGCCCTCGGGAATGAGATAGGCCTTTCGGCCCTCTTTTTCAAGCTTTCCGGCGGCTGCCTTCATAATCTCCTCGCGGTGATAGGCATAGTCTTCGGGGGTGATGAATCGCACCTGGGCTCCTAGCATTTCATCGAGAAAGTAATTTCCTTCAACGGCTTGGCGCTCAGCACTTCTTAGATATAATATTGTCTTAAGTCCCAGTTTAACCCCAGCGGCTACCGTAGCGCGGCAATGATTGGACTGAACGCCTCCACAGGTAATCAGTGTATCGGCACCCTGCTCCAGAGCCTGGTAAATAGCGTATTCCAGTTTTCTAATTTTATTGCCGTTAAGCTCAGAACCGGTCTGGTCATCTCTTTTAAGATAGATGCACCGACCAAGCCTGGCGCTGGTCCTGGGCATCTTTTCTATTTTTGTCGGTAAGTTCGCAAGATTTAACTTTTTTATGTCCATAGTTACCTACCTTTCTTAACAACACTATAACAAATAAACGGCTTTTATAATAGTATCTTACTATGCTAATTTGATATTTTGATGGTAGACTATAATAAAAAGGCGAGGTTAGTATGACAAATCTAATTTATTTTTCTCCCAGGGGAGGAACCAAAAAATACATTCAGGCTTTTAAAAGTGCAAAGGAAGAGTTCTTGGAGTGGGATCTTACCTATAATGAGCCCGGTACAATTCAGCTTAAGCAAGAAGAACTTCTTATCATCGCTTTTCCTGTCTATTACGGTAGAGTGCCTCTTCTTTTTCTTCAGCGATTAGAAGCTCTTAGAGGAAACAATACGCCGGCCATCATTCTGGCGGTCTATGGCAACCGTGACTTCGACGATGCTCTTTTGGAGATGAAAGACTTTCTAATAAAAAGAGCTTTTATTCCCTATGGCGGCGCAGCTCTGGTGGCTAAGCATAGCTACGGGCATATTCAGACCCACCGCCCTAGTGCCGAAGACATAAAGGAGGTGGAAGTCTTTATAAAGAGAGCCCTTGATCCATGTAAAGAAGCCAAATTCTATGATTTTCCGGGAAATGTTCCCTACAAAGAAAGAGGAAAATCAAGCTTTTTTCCAAGTACTACCGATGAGTGTATTCTTTGTAAGGCCTGTGTGCGCAGCTGTCCTTCTTCCGCCATCGATGAAGAAATCCATACCATTAAAGATAAATGCATTTCCTGCATGGCCTGCTTGGATGTCTGCCCCGTGGATGCCCGGGTTTTAAGCGAAGAATTCCATGACTTTGTAAAAGATTTTAGCGAAAAAATAAAGGAGCCGAGGGAAAATGTCTTTTTCCTCTAGCTCCTAGATCTAGGCAAATACGATTAAATGATCATCCTTTAAATGGACTAGGCCCCCTAGGGGCAATGTAGCCATGGGCATACAGTGTCCGCTGCGAAGGTGCATAATAACGGGAAGAGTAAAATCTTGGAAGAACTCCCTAAAAACGGCATCCTGATCGTAGTGGGGATCGTGACGATTGTCACAATTCTTAAAATCTCCCAGGATGACCCCTTGCACATGGTCGAACTTTCCGGCGTATTTGAGTTGCCATAGCATGCGGTGCAAATGCTCCGCCGATTCATTTATATCCTCTAAAAAGAGGATTTTTTCCTTTGTATCGATCTCATAGGGGCCACCAAGACCTGCTGTGATCAGGCTTAAATTCCCCCCCACCAGTCTTCCCCGGCCCTCTCCTTGTTTAATTACCATTAGAGGGTCTCCCTTAGGATTTTTAAAAGTGTAGCTTTCGCCTTTTAGAGCCTGCTCCAGGGAGGCTTTAGAGTACTCGTCCATACTACCTATCATATCGGAATAGACCATGGGTCCATGAAAGGTAATTAGATCACACTGCTGATTTAAAAATATATGCAGATTGGTTATATCGCTATAACCAAGAAATACCTTTGGGTTCTTTGCAATCAGCTCTTTATCTAAATGTTGAAGAAGTTCCAGGGAGCTATCCCCTCCCCTGGCGCAGAAAATAGCCTTCACTTCTTCGTCTTTAAAGAGGTCATGAATTTCCTTTACCCTGTCCTGGGCAGGACCTGCCATAAATCCACCCTTATTCCAGTTAAGAGACTCTCCTAGGAGCAAATCATAGCCCTGCTTTTCTAAGTAGTTCCTGCAATCTTCGGTTCTACCGGGTTCCACCGGAGAAGAGGGACAAATCACAGCGATTTTCTCCCCTTTGTTTACTGTGGTTAACTTCAAATTTCTCTTCCTCTATTCTTCCAGGGCAAGCTCTTTAAAATAAGGTAAGCTTTCAATCCACTCGCAAAAGCGGTGCCACTCCACTAGTTTGTGATTTTTACGGGCATGGTATATGCCCATCAAGGTTTCATAGTTTAAAGTAACGGTGCGTAGCTGATTAAAGCTACTGGGAAGTAGTTTAATCATCTCATTCCAGGTTTCTTTGTCCTTTGTTTCGTTATAGGTCAGTCTTAGCTTTTCTAGATAGGCCAGATAGTCCCTAAAGACTCTTACCCCTTCTTCGCTGATATCTTCTATACTAAACATTTCGGGGATAAAACCTTTTTTATGAATTGTGTGCATGGTACTAGTAGAATTGGCAACGGTTGCCACTTTGTAGGTATCGAACTCTTTCCACCAATACAGAGGCCCTTCAATGTCAACGCTCACCAGAATTTGGCGCAGATATTTGCGGTGATCACTGCCGGCCTTACGCAGCTGCTTTGCCAGTCGAAGATCCCGCTCACCCATTCGAATTTCTCCATCAAAGCTACTGTCGGCCATAGACCAACTATCTAGGGGATTTCTCATGCCTCTTAGGGCATTTTCAAAGTTATATACATTGTATTTAGTACACTTAAGCATATATTTCTCCTTTATACAGGCCAAAAACGCAATATTACCGGTATGCTAATTAGACATGTTAATACACTGACCAGTAGACCAAGTCGCCAATAGTCCCCAAAATGATATCCCCCGGGTCCCATAATGATCGTATTGGACTGGTGGCCGATGGGAGTCATAAAGGCACTGGTGGCCCCAACAAATACCACTAGCAAAAAAGGATCGGGATTTAGGGAGAGCAGCTGGGCGGTGCCCAGGGCAATAGGAGCCATAATCAAAGCTGCCGCAGCGTTATTTATAATATTTGTAAGAATCATCGTTAGAATAAGCAGCATAAGAAGGGTCACCCAGGGTTCTACTCCTGGGGATATTTGTAATATCTGCCGGGAGATCATATTGGCGGCTCCTGTGGTTTCCAGGGCGTTGCTTACAGGGATAAGACTCCCTAAAAGCATAAGTATGGGGTAATCCAAGGCTTCATAGGCCCGCTGTATGCTGATTACTTTGGTGGCCACCATAATAAGGGCCGCCGTGGTAAAGGCAATTTCGGCGCTGACCACTTCTGAGGCTACCAAAACAAGGGCGCCTACGAAAATCGAAAGACTTAGCGCAATCCTACTGGTTGACTTTAGTTCAATACCCCGGTCAATCAGTGGAAGTGTCCCCAGCTCCCGAATCACTTCTTGAATGCTTCCCGTGGTTCCTTGAAGTAGAAGAACGTCTCCCCCGTGGATTTCAATACGGTTGGGGCTCTCTGCCACCCTTTCACCGACCCTGGCAACGCCAAGAAGATTCACCCCGAAATTATTTCTAAGGTTCATATCCCTAGCGGTTCTACCAATAAAGTTTGAAGTGGGAGTAACCACTACCTCACTAACGACAATGCCATCGCCACCGATTTCATCGGCAGTGAGCTTTTTACTGCCCGATAGGGAGAGTTTTGTTTTCTTAAGAAATTCTTCAATGCTTGCGGCGGAAGCCTCAAGAAGAAGAAAATCGTTTTCTAAAAACATCATATAACCCGATACCCTGGAACGTTTTCTTTCGTTTCGCACATAGCCAATCACGTTGACATCGGTAAAATACTTGCCCCCCACTTCAACAAGATTTTTCCCGATCAAAGCGCAGCCGTCTGTTAATTTAACCATGGTGGTGTAGTCTTTTATCTCAAATAGATCTTCCTGGCTGACACTTTCTCTTCGCACAGGGATAAGTTTTGGCGCTAGGAAAATAATAAAGGGAATAATAATTACAGTAAGGGAAAGTCCTATGGGGGCAAACTCGAACATGCTAAATCCGCTACCGCTGATTTCTTCTCTAAAGGAAGAAATAATAATATTTGGTGGACTCCCCACCAGCGTAATCATCCCTCCTAGCAGCGAAGCAAAGGCCATGGGCATGAGATAGCGCGAGGGAGAATCTCCATTTTTACGGGCAATCTTAATGGCTACGGGCATAAAAAGTGCCATGGCACCGACATTGTTCATAAAGGCAGAGAAAAACGCCACGCCAAAAACCAGAAAGAAAAACTGTTTTAGTGGTGTCTTTACCTTTTGTTCCAAGGTCTTTACCGTGGCATCGACAAAACCCGAGCGCACTAGTCCCTCACTTAACACCAGTATGGCCGCTACAGTAATCACCGCCGAATGGGAAAATCCTAGAAAAGCTTCCTTAGGCGGAACCAGCCCCAGAAGTGTCGCAATAATAAGACCGGCCAGGGCAACAAAGTCAAATCGGAATTTGCCCCATATAAAGTTGATTAAGATGCTCAGCAATAGAATGAGTATTAACCCTTGATCTGTACTCAATGCACTCTCCTTTTGAGAAAGAAATTGTGGCTTCATTGTATCAATTAAAAGATATTCTGTCGACCACTTCAAGGAGAATACAAAGATTTACTTTTCTAAAAATTCCTTGAGTATTTGCAGATGATTGCCTGGCAGTAACTTAATTGAGGTGATCAGGGTAACATTGCTCTTTTTTTCCTGCTCCAATATTTGTTTTTTCCAAATAGGAAATTCATCGTTATGAAGAAGTTCTTTAGTGTAGTCATTTCTGAACTCTTCTTCCGACATTCCCCGGTGGAAATCTTCCCTTAGCTGGGTGGAAGGCGCTATTTCCTTTTCCCAGGCGTCGAGTTGGGCCTTTTGCTTTGTCACTCCCCTGGGCCAAAGGCGATCTACAAGAACACGGTAGCCATCTTCTTTTTCTATAGCATCATAGACTCGTTTTATCCTTATCATCCTATCCTCCTTAGAGCTTCTATACCCTAAATGGCCAATAAAAAAAGGGCTCTTTCCAGTGGAAAGAACCCTTTAAAGACTTAATTGTCTTGATAATGGTAGGTCAGTTCGCCACCCTTGGCAAGCTGATTATTGTAGTCTTGCAATGTCCTTATAACAAGGGGTGAAAGTACCAGAAGACCAATGACGTTGGGGATAACCATAAGGCTATTAAAGAATCCTGAAAGAGCCCATACAACGCCTACTTCTTGCAAAGAACCAAAGACAATACCGGCAAGAACGAGAATACGGTAGGGCATTAAACCTTTTTTTCCAAAAAGATAACGAATGTTTGACTCCCCGAAGTAGTACCATCCCACAATGGTGGTAAAAGCAAAGAAGGTTAGACAAACAGCCAAGAATCCACCGCCCGCAGGACCAAAGGCTTCAATAAAAGCATTTTGTGTAACGCGAACTCCTTGGAGTCCTTCGACTTCATAGGATTTTGTTACTATAATGGCCAGAGCCGTGGCAGAACATACAATAATTGTGTCTATAAAAACTCCTACAAGAGCACTGAGGCCCTGTTGGGCAGGATGCTTAACGTTGGCAACGGCGTGGGCATGGGGTGTTGAACCCATACCTGCTTCATTGGAGAAAAGACCCCTCTGAACGCCCATTTTAACGGCCTGCTTGACCATGGCTCCGGCAAATCCACCGGCGGCTGCCATAGGAGTGAAGGCCGACGTGAAGATTAGTTTAAGGGCTCCACCTAATTCAGACCCATATTTGAATAAAAGAACGATTGATCCTAAGATATACAAAACGGCCATAGCCGGTACAACCAGTTCTGCAAAGCGGCCAATTCGTTGAACACCACCGATAAAGATAAGTCCGGCAACGGCAGCGATGAAAAGGCCCACGGCCAACTTGGGAATGCCAAAGGAGTTATTGACTGCATCGGCAATGGAGTTAGACTGAACCATGTTTCCAATAATTCCCAGGGCAATAACAATTAAAACAGCAAAGGATCCCGCTAGGATTTTTGCTAACATTGGGCTTTTTTTACCCATACCCTTTGAGAGGTAGAAGGCGGGACCGCCGACCAATTCACCGTTGCGTCGTTCTCTAAAAATCTGGGCTAAAACGGCCTCGGCAAAAATCGTTGACATACCTAAAAAAGCTGTGACCCACATCCAAAAGATAGCTCCGGGTCCCCCTAGGGTAATGGCAGTTGCCACCCCTCCGACATTGCCTGTTCCTACTTGAGCAGCAATGGCCGTTGCCAGAGCTTGAAAGGAGGATAAAGAACCTTCTTCTTTGTCTTTTTTCTTGAACATACCACCAAATGTCAGTTTCATGGCTGGTATAAACTTGCTTACTTGAAGAAATCCCAAACGAATCGTATAATAAATTCCAGTTCCCAAAAGGAGTACGACGAGTATGTAACCACTGATAAAACCATCAATTTGTTCAATAAAACTTTGTAAAGCTTGCATAGTTGCTCCTTATTATTTATTAGCGCCTTGGCACTTGTGTTTATTATATATCAAACTTTTAGAGGCAACAAGTTAATTAATTGTCAATCCGTTCCTGGGCATTTCTCTATTTTAGGTCTATATCCATTCAATCTAGAAAAGTAAACAATATTTAACGCCCAATCCAAGGATTAGGGCGCTAAATAAAAATACTACTGTTAAGATTGTTATTAAAAGTTAATTCGTCTGCTTTTATCTTTGTTTCTTGTGTTTATCTCTAGTAATAAAGGGGCATGTTTCCCAATTCAACGGTTTTCATATATTCCTTTGCTATCTTCTCACAAAGCAGCATGGTTTCCAGGGAGGTTTCTGGAATGCTACACTTGTAACAGGGAAAGTAGCGACTTAGGTGAAGGGGAATTTCATCATTAATCTCTGAAAGTTTTTTCATCATCCCTCTAAAAACATCTTCCCCTGTGTTCCTTCCGGGAATAAGTAATGTGCTCACCTCTACATGAGAGTGCAAAGAAGCTTCTTTTATTGTCTCCAGAACCACCTCTTCTTTTCCTCCGCAAATCCCCGGATAAAGCTCCCTGGGCATCTTATAATCGATATTCCAGGCATCAATCAGCCCAAGGAGTTCTCTGCGAGGGTCCCTTTCAATATAGCCATTGGTGATCATTACATTGACCTGATTTTGCCCATGGATTTTTTTTGAAAGGCGCTTCACCATCTCAAAATTCACCGTAGGTTCATTATAGGTATAGGCAATTCCCAGGGAGCCCTGAGCTGCGGCGGCCTCCAGCAGGTCCCGGTCCTGAACTTTTATTTGTGGAGCCTGGGGATCTAAAAGCCGGTAATTTTGACAAAAATCGCAGTGGAAATTACACCCAAAGCTTCCTATAGAAAATATTGAGCCCTTCATAAAATGCGTTAAGGGTTTTTTCTCCAGAGGGTCATAGCCCATGGAGGTGATCACTCCATCGCTGAGGCTATAAAGATCTACTCCTCTACAAATCCTAGCCTTACAAATACCCAGCTGGCCACTCTTAAGCCGGCATCTATGGGGACACAAAAGACACTGAACCCCTCCTTCCATGCTTTTATAATACTCAGCTTTAATTGCCATGGCGCGTAACCTTAAAGCGGTAATACTCCACTTCCTCTCCGGGTCGAATCATAGCCTTATTTCTAGCGATTTCCACTTGTTGCTGGGGCGTGTCTATTCCAGGCAGATCTGGAAGCAGTAGCCCTTGGCGCTGGCCTTTTTTTACGATGACTCCGTAGCATTTGGGATCCAGATCTTCAAAATGACAGGCTTCTATGGGACCGAGTTCATCCACGCTTACCACTAGATCATCCAGTTCATCTTCCTTTACCGGGGGAAATCTCAAATCTCCCAAGGCAGCACTCTGGGCGTTGGCAATAATCTCTAAAGCAAGGTTCTCCTGAGTTGGTCCAATAGTGCCAATGCAGCCCCTTAGTTCTCCAAACTTATGGAGGCTTACAAAGCAGCCTTTTTTTCGCTTTTTAAGTTCTTCGTATTCTTCCCCAGGAATCAGTTCTCTTCTATTGGCAATGCGACTTTTTATGGCTTCTCTAGCCAGCAGGATCTCTTTGTCTTTTTCCTCTTCTATTTCGATGTAGGCCGTCAGATAGCCTACGCCCCAGGGTCCTTCATAGCTTAGTACTTTTGTATTTAAAGGAAGTCCATCGAGGACGCCAGAAAGAATTTGTAGGCTTCTTAATCCGCATTCGCCAGCCTCCTCCACCATCCTTTGATCCATCTGCAAAAATTCATCTAGTTTGCCTTCTTTAAAAATGCGAGACACTTCGCTGTCAAATAGAGGCCCTTGAGGGTGGTAATCATAGGGGCCTTCATCCTTTAGACGGTGAGAAAGATCTCCCGACGCCAAAACCACAACTCTTTTTTTACTAAGGCGAATCGCTCTTCTTAGAAGCCCACCAAAGTAGGCCAGTTCATGGGAAGAAAGAAGGCCATAGTTGATATGAACTAATTTTGGTTTTCTTTTCCAATATTTTTCAAGAAAGTACAAAGGCACCGTGGCCCCATGATCCAGCTCTAAACTACCAAGGCTTTTGGCTGCCTTTTCATCCAAAAAAAGCAGAGGAAAATCCTGGGTGTTTCTTCGCAGCTGCTCTAGAATTTCACCATCGTTTTCATAGTCAAATACCAGCTGCGGTGCTCCAAAGTCCGAAAGATCACCCCTGAGTTTGTCTGTATCTAAAACGCATAGAGCCTCACGAAAGAGATTGCCATGGGGACTAATAATGACCAAGGTATCGGGCTCCAGATCACTGATTCGCCCAGCAATCTCCTCCATAGCCATTATTGTTTGGCGGGCCGCTAAATTCTCTTCTTTTCCAATGTCATCGATAAGGATCGGTGGATGGGGCAAAAATGCTGCTGCTAAGGGATACATAGCTTCTCCTTTCATGAATTGTGTTTGTTTGTAATGGATACAGGAATTCCTTTATGGGAGAGATCCTGGCCTGAGGAGTGAATTTTATTATCTAGTGCCTATTTACCCTATAATATAAAGTAACCCCAAAATCATCCTTACTCAAAAATAGATTAAGTAGATAAAAATCTCAAATCATTTGATATAATAGAAGAATAAAGAAACTCTAGAGGAGGAATCATGATCTTAATCAAAAATATACAGGTTTATAGCCCCCAAGACCTGGGAGTAAAGGATGTTTTCATCAGCGGCGAGAAAATCACCCTTATTGAAGATGAAATTAGTCCCCTTAGCGAAAAAGTTACCCTTATCGATGGTAGAGGCAAAAAACTTCTTCCGGGCCTTATTGACAATCACGTGCACATTACCGGTGGGGGCGGCGAAGGGAGCTTTAAAACCAGAGTTCCTGAAATCACCCTCTCAAAACTAGTAGAAGGGGCAGTAACAACCGTAGTGGGCCTTCTTGGCACCGATGGTTCTACCCGCAGTGTTGAAAATCTTGTTGCCAAGGCCAAGGCCCTAAAGGAAGAAGGCCTTAGCGTCTACGTCCATACGGGATCCTATGGCTACCCTTCGGTTACGCTGACGGATTCGGTAATCAAAGACATAGTGTTTATTGAGGAAATCATTGGAGTGAAGGTAGCCCTGTCGGACCACCGCTCTTCTAGTATGACAAATCAGGAACTGGGCCGCCTGGCCAGCCAAGCCAGAGTAGCAGGAATGCTCTCGGGCAAAGCAGGCATTGTCGTTGTTCATATGGGCGATGGCAAAAAGGGGCTGGAACCCATTCTACAAATCCTTAGGGATACGGAAATTCCTATAAAAACCATGAGACCCACCCATGTCAACCGCAATGCTATGCTTCTAGACCAGGCCCTAGATTTCGCAAAAAATGGGGGCACCATTGACCTTACCTGTGGTGAAACCGGAGAACTTTCTGTGGCCAGTGCCCTTCGCAGAGCTCAGGCCATGGAAATCTCTCCCGAGAACATCACCCTTAGTTCCGATGGCTACGGAAGCTTTTCCGATTACGATGAATTCGGAGCTCTTTTAAGAATTGGCGTGGCTTCGGTATCGGTTCTCTTTAAAGAACTGAGAAGCCTTGTGCTAGAAGAGGGCTTCGACCTGGAAGAAGTTCTGGGCTTTTTTACTACTAGCGTAGCAAAGGCTCTGCTGCTTTATCCACAAAAAGGAACCATAGCAGAAAATTCCGATGCAGATCTTCTTATCGTCGATGAGAAGCTCAATCTTTGCTCGGTGATTGCCCGAGGCAAACTTTTGCTTGACCAAGGAGAAATGCAAGTCAGGGGCACCTACGAATAGGAAAAGGAAAAGGAGAAAGCGCTTAAGGCTTTCTCCTTTTTTTATTCTAGCCTAGTTTCGCCAGTTCCACGGCCAGTGAACTTCCCACCCGGGCGTTATTGTATACCAATTCAATATTCGCCTTTAGGGAGCTTCCTGCGGTGACTCTTTTTAGCTCATCAAGAAGATAGGGCGTAAGTTCTTTTCCATGTATACCTAGCTCCTTTGCATGAACCAAAGCGGTTTTAATGGCTTCTTCAATGGTGGCGTCCTCCAGGGCTACCTCTTCTAATATAGGAACGGCCAAGACCACTCCCCCCTCCAAACCAAGGTCCCACTTGCTCTTTAAAATTTTAGCGACTTCCATGGTATCTTCCATAGAGTAATCCACAGGATAACCGCTATGGGGCGTATAAAAAGAAGGGAATTCATTGGTTTTATAACCCAGTACTGGCACGCCGTGGGTTTCTAATACCTCCAAGGTCCTTCCGATATCCAGGATGCTCTTTGCTCCGGCACAGACCACCGCCACGGAAGTTCTTGCTAACTCCATAAGATCCGCTGAAACGTCAAGGCTATCTTCCCCGCCGCGATGTACTCCACCGATGCCACCGGTGACAAAGACCCGAATGCCGGCGAGCTTTGCAATGATCATGGTAGCGGCCACGGTGGTGGCTCCATTTTTCTTATTGGCCAAGACGTAGGGAATATCCCTTCGACTGACCTTTAAAGCGTCTTTGGTAGTGGCCAGATAGTGTAGTTCTTCCTGGCTTAGACCTACCTTCATTACTCCGTCTAAAATAGCTATGGTAGCCGGAAGGGCCCCGGCTTCCCGAACAATTTTTTCTACGGCTAGAGCCGTCTCTAGATTTTCAGGATAGGGCATGCCATGGGAAATAATGGTGGACTCCAGAGCCACAACGGCTCTACCCTCCTCTAAGGCCTTTCTCACTTCCTCTTTTATTTGAATCATCCTATACCTCCGCAAGACTCTGTGTCTTCACAGCCTTTCTTCTTTTTACTATTTTTTCTTCTTTGGTAAAGCTGGTATTGTTTTTACTCTCTAGGCTTATAAGGGCCATAGCCTGACTAAAACCTGCCAGACGCTCAATATCCCAACCCTTAAAAGTCGAGTAGACTGCCGCTGCCAAAAAGGCGTCGCCTGCTCCCGTTACACTTTGTAAATGTGAGACTTCACCCGTGGCATGAATGATTCGTTTGCTATCGGCCACCAGAACCCCTTCTTTTCCCAGAGTGAGATAGACCTGTTTCACTCCAAGTTCAAGCAGCTCGCCGATGGCTTTTTTATAATCCCTCATGTCCCTAAGTTTTCTACCCACCAAAGTTTCCATTTCCAGGAGATTGGGTTTTATTGCGTAGAAGTATTGGAGAAAATTCTTTAGTTTCCTACTTTTTATCGCAGAAACCGGATCGGCGAAAATCAACTTATTACCATGGTTTTTACAAAGATACTCTATAGCTTCTTCTTCCAGATTGGCGTCAATGACGATTAGGGAAGACCCATCGATCCTATCTTTTTTTTCTTTAAGATAGTCGGTATTTAACTGGCTGAGGATGTCCATTTGATTGATAGCCACCACCAGTTCGCCCTTTTCATCTAAAACCGATAAATAGACTGAAGTGGGATAGTCCTTTGAGTAGAGAATATCTGTCATATCCACGCCGTCTTCCAGGGTGCTCAGTCGCAAATACTCTCCATCCTCGTCCCTTGCCAGGGCGGTAAGTAGACAGGTAGAAAGCCCGAGGCGAGCGATATTACTGGCAATATTTCGCCCCACTCCTCCGGCGGAAGTGAGTAACTTTCCCGGATTTGAGTCCTGAAGTTTTATCCCTTGGCTGCTTATTCCCTGAAGATCTATATTGCAACCTCCGATAACAATAACCCTGCAAGTGGTGCCAAAGCCCTTTGTGATTTCCAATTTTTCTTTTGTCACGGCAACCTCACACATCTCTATTTGTTTTATTTGTATCTACCATATAATGATATCATCAAAATGGCAAAAATATTCCTGTTTATTTTTTAAAGCCAAAGAAAAAGGCAGCTCCAAAGGGAAGCTGCACTGGATTTATTTTCTAAAACTCCAAGGGTTGGGGGTATCTAGAAGTGACATTGAGGCTAACATTTTCTCTACTAAGAAAATACTCTCCTTCTCCCGAGAGCCACAGGGCAATCTCATCATGATTTAGAACCAGCGGCATCCTAGAATGTATCTCTTTAACGTAGCGACTGGGTGGCGTCGTTAGAAGAGAGAAATATCCCCCTTCATAGATTCCCGCCATATAAAATAAAGCCCCCTGCCGATCGAATAGATACTGTTGTTTTATGGGCTTTCCTGTACGGGGACTGGGTACTTCCAAAGTTTCGTGGGGCTCATAAAAACCCAGAGTGGGCAAAAGACAGCGACGACTTTCAAAGGAATCCTTCCACATTCTATTGCCCTCCAGGGCGCTTTCAAGACGGGTATTAAAAACCGGTCCCTTTTTCCAGTTCACGGGATAACCCCAAATCAACTCTGTAGCCTGCAGCTTTCCCTCTTCTTTTATATAAATCGGTGCCTTTATACCGGGAAAAATATCCTTGTATGGTTTTTGGAAGGAAAATCTTCCCTTGTCTATTTCAAGAATCATTTCCGGTGTCGGCGCAAAATAATGTACACACATAGCTTCCTCCACCCTATAGATACCCAAAAAGGGAGCTTAAGCTCCCTTTTTATCCTACATCTCTAAAAATAATCCTGCCAAATTCCTACAACCTTCCAGTTCCATAGAATTCGGTGTATCGCGACAAATAAAACCCTCATCCAGTAGCACAGCTCCGGCTTCTACGCACAGCTCCTCCCACTGGCGCATCCACTGGCCATCGCCCCATCCATAGGAGCCAAAAAGGACCAAGGGACTTCCTTTAAGCTTTGGAAGTATTTCCTCAAACATGGGACCAAAATCCCTTTCTTCTAAAATCTCTACCCCCATGGAGGGACAACCAAAGGCAAATCCATCGTAGCTTGAAACCATATCGGCCTTAAAGTCATGGGCAGTAAATAAATCTACCTCTAAATTGTTTTCTTGGGCGCCCTTTGCCAAGGCTTCGGCCATCCTTTGGGTATTGCCTGTCCCGCTCCAATATACCACTGCAATTTTCATAGATCCTCCTAAAACTTCCCTGGGAAGCAACTTCTTCTATATATACCCTTAGAGATCGGCGAATCCTATTTAATTGTCTTCTTCCACTTCTTCTTCATCAAAACCACCAAAAAAATCCAACTTATTGGCAGCCGATACAAAGCCTGCACTTAGAACGTCCATCATTTCCTGGCTTATCTCATCGAAATACCACTGTTTTTCATATTTCACTAGATCCACAGTAAAGGTTTTTGTGGCATTGGACTCTAGAGTTTGGGGGATTAAATCCTTGATGATTTCTTTAAACATAAGTTCTTGGCTCTCTGGGGTAATTTCACCTCCGCCAAAGGAAATTTCAAAGGCTCGGCGAAATAATTCGTTAAACACATCGGAAAGAAGGGTTCCAGAATCGACATAGGTGCCTTCTACCGTCACTTTAGCCTTGTCACCTTCAACCTTTGTCTCAACAACCCTATGGGTAATTTCTGCAGCGGCTTGGGTGAAATACTCACGAAAACTATTTGTAAAAATGTCATCCTCTTCTTCCTTTAGAAAACCTTTAAGGTCTTCAATGGTTTGAGTATTGGATGGAAGGATCAAACTTGCCATGGCCTGTGTATCTAGGGTTTTTGCTGCAGCAAAAAAAGCTTCCACCGTCTTTTCCGGCCCCGGTCCCCCGCAGGAAGTGAGCAGCAGCAGTGCTAGAAGTAATGTAGAAAGTAGTCTTTTCATATACTTCCCTCTCTTTCTCTTTTGATAATTGAAATAATTATGACTGATTTCTGCAATTATACCATGAAAGTTCCTCTTCATTCTAAAGGTTCTATCTTATTGTTTTCCATAGAATTTTTCCGGTATTCTTTCCTTTATACTACTTAGCTAAATTTGTGAAAGGCTAACAAATCCTCTGCTTCTTCGAATTTGGTAAAACCGGTAAAATCCAGATTTTTTTTCCTCAGACAATAACGTAAGAGAAAAGTAAGCTAGGGACTTCTGCCCTGGCTGTTTATTATTTATCAATAACCCTTGTATCCCCAGCACCTCTGATTTACAATAGAATGAGTAAACAAAGGAGGTCTTTATGACAAATCATCTTGATGCACTAAAAGAAGGACAGCAACTACTGGATAACTTTGTTAAAGCTTCACCTAAACTGGGCCAAGGTTTCTTTGCTCTGCATGGAGCTTCCCTATCGGGAGATGCACTGGATCTTAAGACAAAAGAACTCATCGCTGTAGGAATTGGCGTAAGCATGCGCTGTGTCTTCTGCTTTCAATCCCACATTGCTTCGGCGCTAGAGGCCGGTGCCAATAGAGAAGAAGTTATTGAAGCCATCAATGTTGGGATTATGATGGCCGGGGGACCGGGACTGGCCTATGGCATACAAGCCCTTGAATGTTTAGATCAGCTCCTTGAAGCTA
>JAAYGQ010000185.1 GCA_012727635.1 Tissierellia bacterium
GAAGCCTATTATAAAAAGCAAGATCCGCTTTTTTACGATCTCCTGGAGATATTTACAAACCAGCGCAGCGACTCTGGACTTCGCAGTGTAATTATGGATATGGAAAACCTTCTATCCCAAAAACCCAGAAGACAACTGTATTTAGACAAAGTGAAAAAAAACTATGAAAACAAAAATTTTTGGTGGGAACTTCTATTTGGAAAAAGAAGAGAAGAGTTGGAAGAAAGTAGGGAAGAGTTTAAGAGCATCTACAAAAAAATCCTTCCTCTGGTAATAACAAGGGAGCTACTAGGTTTTCTCGAAGAAGAAAAAACAATGCTCCTAAACTCCGGATATTCAGAGATATCCTTTGAGCGATTTCCTACAAAGAAGTTTATGGAAGAGGAGCTTAATAAGGAAGAGATAAAAAGAGCCCGGGATAAATGGAAAAAACTCTTTGAAGTGAATGTTTTTGAAAAGGAATTTGAAGAGCTCTACGAAAAACTAAAAACCTCCTATATTTACCTAGAAAAACTGATTGAGATAAGCGGTGAATTTAGCGAAGTTTTTCTAAAACGTCGCCTTATAGAAAACAAATTCAGTTTTTCTGATCTTGAAAATTTAGCCCTTAGGGCCATGGAAAATGAAGAGGTGGCAAAGGCCTATAAAGAAAAATTTTCCTTTGTATTTATTGATGAATATCAGGATACCAATGAACTCCAAGAATATCTAGTTTCTCTTTTTGTAAGAGAGGGTGGGCTGTTTATGGTGGGAGATGTTAAACAGAGTATCTATGGTTTTCGTGAGGCAAAACCCGAGCTTTTTATCGAGAAATTTCATAGCTATGGCCAGCTGGAAAATAAGCGGCGTATAGATCTTACAAAGAACTTTCGCAGTGCACAGCCGATCCTTGCCACTTGCAATCATGTTTTCGAAAAGCTAATGCGAAGGGACTTTGGTGGTATTGATTACGATGATGCCGCCAGGCTTATTTTTGGAAACGAAGAACTTAGAGATATTCAGGGTGAGGTGGAGTTTCTTGTTACTCAAAGCCCGGTGAATTCTCCCGAAGCAGAAATCCGAAGCATCATCGCTCGCATAGAGGAACTCATGGAAGCCGGGGCAAGTTATAAGGACATCGTCATCCTTTACAGGTCACCAAAAAGCTTTATAGAGCCTGCCATTACCCTTTTTCGCGAAGCCGGCCTACCGCTTTTTAGTGACCAGGGGGAGAGCTATTTAGAAAGTCTTGAGGTGCAAATTCTACTAAATTATCTCGAGGTCATCAATAATGGTTTTCTGGATCTTCCTCTTCTTAGCCTACTGCGGCTTCCTCGGTATAATTTCAGTGATCAGGAGCTGTACAGTCTAAGAGCAAAAGGAGAGTTTTTTCATCGGGGGTTCTATGACTATGACATCCCGGGAGAACTACTGGATAAGAAAAACTTCTTTCTTGAGGAAATGAAAAGGCTGCGCTGGAAAAGTCGCCAGATGGGTGTAGCTGAACTCCTGCACTTTTTGTATCTAGAAACCCAATTCGAAGAGTTCGCCCTTCTTATGAGTGGTGGTGAACAGCGCCTAATGAATATTCGCTATCTTTTTGAACGGGCTAAAGAATTTGAAGAGACTTCTATGGTAGGTCTTCCAGCATTTTTGAATTATATTGATAAACTTCGCGAACAAAAGCAGGATTATGAAAGTGCCAAACTTCTAGGCGAAGAAGCCGATGTTATCCGGCTGATGAGTATACACAAATCAAAGGGGCTTCAATTTCCGGTTGTTTTTGTAGCAGGGCTCTGGAAAAGATACAATGAATCAAATTATAGAAGCCCTGTATTTTTTGATGAAGACGTCATTGTTATGGACTTTTTTGATCTTGAAAATAGAACCAAAGAAAAATCAGTTTTTAAAAGAAGGCTTATAGAAAAAAACAAGATCAAAGCTCGGCAAGAAGAAGTGAGGCTTCTTTATGTGGCCATGACCCGGGCCCAGCACAAACTTATCCTATCGACGTGTTTAAAAGAAGAGATTTCACCGGGGCGCATGCTTCCTACCCGGGAGCTAGAAAGTCAGCAAAGTTTTCATGATTTGCTGCTAAAGAGCATCCCTTCTTTTGCTCCACCGGCTCCCAAATATGTTATGATAGAGTCTATCAGTTATGACAGAAAACAGGGTCAGGGACCTAGGGGTCTAGCCTCTGCTCCCTATCTTGCCCCTATAGCTCGAAAAGAAGCTTATAAGGCCAGTATCACTTCCCTGAGTACCGAAGAAGGAGCGCCAAGTTTTTATTTTTCCTCGGAAGAGGGTGGCATAAGACGAGGTACACTATTTCATAGGGCTATGGAACTTATGGATCTGAACCTAGCTAGAAAAGATCTGGCGGGTGAGTTAAAAAGGCTCGAAGAGCTGGGACTTCTAAAAGACTTTTCCGATGGACACCTAGTGGAAGTGTTTTTAAGTTCCTCTCTGGGTAAAAGGATGTTAAAGAGCCCTAAAATCCTCAGAGAGCAGCCCTTTATCCTAAAAAGGGATCAGAGACTGCTTCAGGGCGTCGTAGATCTAGCCTTCTGGGAAGATGGATGGATTCTTGTTGACTATAAGACCGACCGTTCTCTTAATTATCTGGAGAGCTATAAAACACAGTTGGGCTTTTACAAGGAAGCCTTTGAGAAAATAACAGGAGAAGAAGTGAGGGAAGCTTTTCTTTACTTCTTGCGTTTAAATAAGACGATGACAATAAAGGAGAACATCGATGAATCTTGAAAGTATGTCCACACAAACGATTCGCTATCTCGCCGTCGATGCGGTTAATCGAGCGAAATCCGGTCACCCAGGACTTCCTATGGGGGCGGCTCCCATGGCCAAAGTTCTTTTTAGGGACCATCTACGGTTTAACCCCGAAGATCCCCATTGGCTTGGTAGGGATCGCTTTGTACTATCTGCAGGCCATGGTTCAGCACTGCTCTATTCACTGCTGCATCTTCATGGCTATGAGCTTAGTATTGAAGATCTTATGGCCTTTAGACAAGTGGGAAGTAAGACGCCGGGACATCCTGAATATAGAGATACCGCTGGCGTAGAGACCACCACCGGACCCCTAGGGCAGGGCCTTGCCAATGCTGTGGGTATGGCAATGGCATCTAAAAAGATGGCTGGGCAGTATGGTGAACTGTTTGATAACTATACCTACGTTCTTGTCGGTGATGGGGATCTTATGGAGGGCATTACCTCGGAGGCTTCCTCTCTGGCAGGACACCTTAAGCTGGAAAAACTTATTGTTTTGTATGACTCCAACAATATAACCATTGATGGACGTACGGATATTACCTTTACAGAGAATGTAAGAGCTCGCTACGAAGCCTATGGCTGGAAAACCTTCTTTGTGTCCGATGGCAATGACGAAGAGGCCATAAGCCAGGCCATTGCCCAGGCCAAGGAAAGTGACGCGCCAAGCTTTATTGAAATTAAAACAATCATTGGCTATGGTAGCCCCAATAAAAGTGATACTTCTGCAGCCCATGGAGCCCCTCTGGGAGAAGAAGAGACAGCTTTAACGAAAAAAGCCGGGGGTTGGGATTTTGAAGAAACTTTTTTTGTCCCCGAAGAAGTAAAGGCCTATTTCGAAAAAATAGTAGAAGAAAAGAAAAAGGATTATACTGCTTGGATGGAAAGATTCCAGGAGCAAAATATTTGCTTCCCTTCTATTAAAGAAGGGGCATTAGAGGCTCTACTGGAGGAGTCCGGGGTCGATAAAGCCACACGTATTCATGGGCAGGTGATGTTAAATAGGCTAAAGGATTTTCTACCAAATCTCTTTGGAGGTTCGGCGGATCTTGCCGGTAGTAATATGACGACTCTAGAGGGTGAAGGTCATTACTCTGCAGAAAATCCCACAGGAAAAAATATTAATTTTGGCATTCGTGAACATGCCATGGCAGCCATTGTTAATGGCATTGCCATCCACGGCATCTATAGGCCTTTTGGAGCCACTTTCTTAAGCTTTGCCGATTATATGAAACCCTCGGTGCGCCTTGCAGCCCTGATGAAAATCCCTTCGGTTTTTATATTTACCCACGATTCCATCGGCGTTGGGGAAGACGGACCTAC
>JAAYGQ010000186.1 GCA_012727635.1 Tissierellia bacterium
AGGAAATAGTGCTTATACAAAGAAGCATTCCTGTCTCTTTTACCTTGATAATGCAAGTAGTTCATTAAACAGAGATGATTTCAACACAGTGTTGCCTTTACTTTGAAAACTGACCTTTTACCCAATATTTCGTCTTTCTTTGCTCTTTTTTCAAAGCTTTGTTATAATAGAGCCATTACGAATCAATTAGGAGGAAGGATGTTATCAAATAGAGCAGCAAACATTACACCATCCATTACCCTGGGTATTAGCGCCAAGGTAAAAGAACTTAAAAATAAAGGCGTAGCCATTATTGACCTGAGTATAGGCGAACCGGATTTTCTAACACCGGACAAGGTAAAAGAAGAAGGCAAAGCGGCCATCGATAAAAATCTCACTAAATACGATGCTGCCAGCGGGAATATTGTTCTCCGCCAAGCCATCTGTGAAAAACTCAAAAAAGAAAACGCCCTAGACTACCAAGCTGACCAAATCGTGGTATCCAGTGGTGCCAAACACGCCATCACCAATGCACTATTGGCCACCATCAATCCTGGCGATGAAGTCCTTATTCCTGTCCCCTACTGGGTAAGTTATCCCGAGATGGTTTCTCTATGCGGCGGTGTTCCCGTTCTTGTACAAACAAAAAAAGAAGCGGGCTTTAAAGTCACCCTGGAGGACATAACTCCTCATCTTAGCGACAGAACAAAGATGATTATTCTTACAAATCCAAGCAATCCTACGGGCAATGTCTTTTCAAAAAAGGAACTTCAGTCCCTTTGTGGCGCCCTAGTAGAAAAAAATATCCTTATCCTAGCCGACGAGATCTACGAGCGCGTCATCTACGATGAGCCCTTTACCTCCATCCCCAGTCTTAGCGAAGAAATTTATGATAAAACCATTCTTATTAACGGTTTAAGTAAATCCGCTTCTATGACAGGATGGAGACTGGGCTATAGTGCCACCAATAAAAAACTTGCAAAAGCCATGGGAAGCATCCAATCCCATCTAACAAGCCATCCCTCCACCATCACCCAGGCTGCTGCCATTGTGGCTCTACGAGCCTGTGATGATGAAATAAACCATATGATTCATACCTATAAAGAGCGTAGAGACTATATTGAAAACTTCTTTAAGCAGTGGGGCAAACTTGATATTATCCCACCCAAGGGAGCTTTCTACGTTTTCATCGACATCAGCCCCCTAAGGGCCAAGCTTAAGGATGAATCCCTTTCCCTTAAGGTTTGTGAGGATATGATTGAAAAATACAAAGTAGCCTTTATCCCCGGTATTGGCTTTGGCCAGGATGACTTTATTCGTCTAAGCTATGCTGCTGCCATGGAAGACATAAAAGAAGGTCTAGTGCGCTTTAAGACCTATGTGGATCAAGTCCTTGAAGATTAAATCCATTGAAGAAGGTCCCCTTAGCTATCTAAAGACCTTTCGCCTAAGCTATGAAGACAAAAAAGGCAAAGAAAGAATATGGGAACTTGTATCCCGGGGCAACAAAGAGCGCCTGGAAAAAGAAATAAAAGGCGAGAGCTTCTCCGACGGTGCAATGATTGTGGCCTGGGACGAAAACAAAGAATTTGTAGTCATGGTACGGGAATTTCGAGTTATCGCCGGCCATGATGTGATTAGCTTTCCCGCCGGTCTGGGCGATGAAGGCGAAGACATCTATACCACGGCCATTCGTGAGTTTAAAGAAGAAACGGGACTGGACTTACTTCCCCGGGGGATGGACAAAGCCCGCTACACCAGTGTTGGCCTTACCAACGAAAAGGTTTATACCGTCTTCGGTAGCTTCAGCGGTGAAATTTCTACGGCATACCAGGAAGACAATGAGCGAATTGTTCCCATTCTAGTGGATAGAAAAAAAGCAAAAGAGCTTCTTAGCGAGGAAGATGTCACCATAAGAAGCGCCTTTATCCTACGGGGTTTTTTCGACCTTCCCCTCTACGAAGAAATTTTATGAAGAATATAAAAAAAGGCTTCTGCATTTTTGCAGGAGCCTTTTTCTTTTACTTAAGCTTTAATTTCAGTTCCACGGGATTATGGTCGCTATTTTCAAAACCCGTATCAATGGTTTTAACCGATATCTCTTCTAG
>JAAYGQ010000187.1 GCA_012727635.1 Tissierellia bacterium
AGCAGGCAAACTCTTTGCCTCGGTCATTACTCAGATTTATAGAGCCTTACCACCAGCGTCATTCAAGACAGGACTATTGACCGAGGCAAAGAGTTTGCCTGCTACAACGCAGTGAAAGAAGATCTTGGTCTTACCCTTTACTTTGCTGTTCCCTACTGCTGCTGGCAAAGAGGAAGTAATAAAACTCCAGCGGACTATTAAGAGAGTTCTATCCTAAGAAGACAGAGCTTGCTCTAATATCTGAGGAAGAACTAACCCAGAATTTATACCGAATCAACAACAGACCAAGAAAATGTTTGGATTGGAAATCACCCATTCAAGGATTTCTACAAGTAGGACGCACTTAACTTGACAAGTCATCAAATCAAAAAAATATACCTAATAAAAAAGTCAATCACTGTGCTTTTAAATTGTAAATTGCCATAGATTTGGTAATTAATAGTAAAAGTAGTATAATTACAATATAATACCCTGATAATATATGAATTTTATGCTGACATTAACTTAGGAGGTTAGACTATTGAAATTAAAACAACTTGAGTATGCCATCAAAGTAGCCAACTCAGGTTCCTTTTCTCAAGCAGCTAAGGAACTTTACACATCCCAACCAAATATAAGTGCTACTATAAATAGCCTAGAAGAAGAACTGGGTTATAAAATTTTTCACCGAACGAACCAAGGGATAACCTTAACAAAAAAAGGCATTACCTTTTTAAGCTATGCTAAAAATATATATGAGGAATTGGATAAAATTAACGAAATTAAGGATTCCGATGTTTATAAAAAAATCTCTATAGGATGTACCTTTGATCATATTACTGTTTCCGAGGCCTTTGTAGAATTTTGTGCTGCACATCAAGATACCCCAAGCATTAATTTTAAGTTATATAACGGTTCATCTATTGATATTATCGATGATATTTATAATCGAAGAACTCAATTAGGTATTTTATCTATTAATAAAATAGTTTTGGATAGCTATATCAATACTATGGGCAATAGGAATCTTCAGTTTGATGTTATCAAAGATTTGGATCTTAATGTTCACCTAAGGATTGGCCACCCCCTATTACAAGAAGAATCCTTTGACTTTGCAAAATTAAGCAACTATCCTTTGGTTGTCTTTAACTTCAATGTTAAAAGTAACTATACTATAGCCACGGAATTCCACGATATCCTATCAAAGGGCTTTATCAATATTGATAAAATGATAACCATAGATCATAGAGATACCAGAGATAAACTGGTTCAAAAATCCAATGCCTTCACCGTTGAAGTTGAAAAGCATCCTAAGATGGAGCCAAAGAATCAAACCACAGTTATACCTATTCCCGATGCAAAAATGGCAATCGTCTTTGTAAGGAAGAAAAACGAACCCCTTACTAAAGAAATAGTGGCATTTATTGAACTTTTTAAAAAAGAACTCACTAATCTATTAGGTTACTAATACAGTATAACAGCCCCTCCAAAGTTTTTTTGGAGGGGCTGTTATTTCATTGCACTGACCTTGTAGATAAAGGTGTTTAAAATGAGATTTCATAAAGGTTCTTTCACTAGGATTCAAAACACAATACTAACCCCGCCACCGCCACGGCCATGGGTGGGTCAGAGCAATTGTTCCTGTAGACTTAATATACTAGGTTATTAATAGTGCAGTGCTTTTTTATCTGTTATTGAAGGTAGAATTATATAGGCATATGCCTACTGAATTTCAAGATTTTCTTCATTATAAACTCGATGGCTTCAATTCTATTTCCCACCCCTATCTTACCTAAAAAAATGAAAACTGGACCATAAGCATAGGAGTTGTTTCCCCTCTTTTTTTCTATTATAAAGAGCCTAATTTATCTGTGTCACCTAAGTCGCCTTGGCTCCTATCCTCTTTATATAGAAGCAACACCTTCTTACATTTGGATCTTTTCTACAAAAAAAGAGGCCAAATGAGCTTTGGCCTCTTGCAGACTTGTTATTTTTTCTTTTTACGAAGAAGCATAGAACCGCTTCCTAGGAAAGCAAATCCTGAGAACAGTAGTAGCCCAATTGAGCTTTCTCCTGTTGATGGGAGTTTATCTTTGGTTTTGGTATAGGTGTTTGTAACCTTTAGACCATTTTCTTCTTTTTTATAGTCTTCTGGTACATAGTCTTTTCCTTCTTTATCCACTTCTTGAACGCTGAAGGTATATGGGTTTCCTAGAAGGTCAGTTTTATCCACTTCCTTCCAGATAACTTGTCCAGATTTTACCTTGAGTAGATCGGCTCCAGGAACTTCCTCGAACTTTCCATCTTCAGTTTTACGCAAAAGTTTAAACCAAATACTGGGTGTCCACTTTGGTGCATTGACCCAAAGCTTTTCCGCCTTAACTTCGATCTTTTGTATCAGGAACGTGTTCCGAATGGTGCTTTCATCATAAACCGTTTCATAGACTCGGTCATCTAC
>JAAYGQ010000188.1 GCA_012727635.1 Tissierellia bacterium
GTTACAGAAGAAGATTTGTTTGAAAATCTAATAAAGATAAACTCTAGACCACGAAAATGTCTAAACTGGAAAACGCCGTTTGAAGTTTATCAACACGAAGTGTTGCACTTGGCTTGACAATCCATCCCATATTAAAAAGCATATCTTATGAAACCAAACCTACCCTGTAGAGATAATTTTACCCTAAGCCCTAGAGGCTAAACAGTTTACACCTGGCTGCCTTCCATTTATAGTCCTTTACTTTTATCATGGGGATATGTTTAACACTAAGCGCCCACGCTGCCTAAGGAATTTTTTTACGCCGCTTTAAGGAGCTACTAGGATGGCCTGATAAGAAAGATGTTATTTTTAAACAGAAAGCGACTATACAAACTTCATTCGGCTCAAATAAGAAAGACTTGTTGATAAAAAAAAGCACTGGATCGCCTAATTCTACCGATCCAGTGCTAATTGATTTTTCCTTAGTTGCTATTCATAATGAATGGCTGAGAGCATAGGAGTTCGAGCCCCACGGATTGCCGGTAAAAGCGCTGCCAACTGAGAAGTTGCAAGGGCAACAACAATGCTCATCCAAATTGCTTTTTCCGGTAAAACAAAGCTCAGAGAATAACCCGACATGGCTCCCATAGCAGCCAACAGAATTTTGGTGAGTAAAAGGCCAAGACCAAGGCCCAGTAAGCCACCGATAAGTCCTAGTAGCCCAGCTTCGGCCAAAATCATCTTGACCACTTGTCCACGGGTCATTCCCATGGTTCTTAGCATACCTATCTCCCGGGTTCTCTCAAGAACACTCATGGACAGGGTGTTGAATACTCCAAGAGCTGCCACTAGAACAGCTAAAATCCCTAAAATATCAAACATACTAAATACTTGTCCCATAAGGACCTCTACTCGCTCCTTGATCGCACTATTTGATTCGATAACCAACTGATACTCTTTTTGATATTGCTTGATTTCTTCTATGGCATCGGAGATTTTCACATTATCCTTTGCATTGACATAAAAGGTATTCACATCTTCTATTTTATAGTATTTCTCTAAATCTGAAATATTGCCCGTAACCACTAGCCCTTGATTTGAAAAATCTAGCACCACTGCTGCCACAGCGAAGCTCCTTTGACCTTCCTTTGTCTTTAAGGTAATCACATCTGCGATCTCAACTCCGTATTTCTCTCTCATGACTTCAGAGATAAAAAGGTGATCGCCTTTTTTCAACTTATCCAGCGCCTCCTCTTGAACCACATCCTTGTCACTGAAAACGAACCGTGTTACCGCGCTATAGGTCTGAGGCTCCACCGCTGTGAAGTTTATCTTCACCTCTTTACCGTCTTTAAGCCAAGTAGCTTCTATACTACGAACTGGAGTTACGACACCTACCATGGGAAGAGACTCCAACTTTTCTTGAAGCTGCCTAGTTAGAGGAACCTGGGCTCCTACATATATGTCTGCGCCCATGTAGGCATCGATCCACTGGTTTAAATCCACTTTAAAAGATTCTGTAATCCCCTGGGTGGATACAATCATCGAAACTCCCACCATCAAGGCAGCACAGGTTAACATCGTTCTTTTCTCTGATCTTTTTAAATTTCGAGAGCCTATTTCTCCAATATTTCCAAAAAGTAGGCGAAGTGGCCAGCGTCCCACCTTTTGCCAGGCCTTTAATGTAATGGGAATGGTTAAGGTCGCTCCTAAGAAAAGAGAGAACACTGTCATGCTACCCAATCTAAACTGGACGTCGTAGGGAAAGGGGTTCCAAACAAGGATTCCCGCAGAAATAATAAGTAAAAGAAGTCCCAAGAGCCATCCATATTTTTGAAGCAATCCTTCTTCTTTTCCTCCCCTTATCTGAAGGGCAGCAATAGGGGAAATTTTCCCCGCCTGATAGGCTGGAAGAAAGGCAGAAATTAGAGTAACCAGTATACCTATGGCCATGCTGGAAAATAAAATATCATAGGAGATACTTCCTCGCTCCAGCTCTTGACCTAAAATACCCGACATAAAACTTGTAAGTCCTAGGGACAACAAGATGCCCGCCCCTATACCCAGGGCAGCCCCTATGACTCCCAGTACAAAACCTTCAAAAATAACTTGAAACATTATTTGTTTTCTTGTCATGCCAACGCACCTAAGAAGCGCAAGTTCCCGGCTGCGTTCCACCACTGTCATCGAAAGAGCATTGTATATAAGAAAGGCTCCCACAAAAAGTGCTATTCCTGCCATAAA
>JAAYGQ010000189.1 GCA_012727635.1 Tissierellia bacterium
CGGGTTACACCGGGTGTATCTTCTTCTATTGAAATTCTCGCTCCCACCATTTTATTAAAAAAGGTGCTCTTACCAACATTAGGTCTACCTACTATGGCGACTACTGGTGCCATGGGAAACCTCCTTTATTTTATCAATTAAAGCCTTGGCCTGGGGTTCAATAAAAAAAACTTCACAGGAAATACTTTCCTTAATTTCATCTTTTGAAACACCATCCAGGCTAATATCATCATAGTTTAACATAGAAGCGGGCAAAAACATAAACTCTACATCCCCAACGCTTATTTGGGATTTGAGATCTTGATGACTTATAAGTCCGCTTACAGTAATATTTTTACCGAAAAAATTGTTTTCTATTTGTTGAACGCTAATCATTAAACCACTATCTATATATGGTTTCAGTGCATTTTCTAAAATCGGCCCAAAAAGTTTTCCGGTAACAATAGTCATTTTAGAAGGGGAAAAGTTTTTAAAGCCTTCTAGTTCCTGTTGGAGTTCATCCAGGAAATGTCGAACCAACCCAACGCCATTTTCAATTTGAACATAACCTTCATATTCTTCTTCTATGGGAAGTGATTTTCCAGCAAGAAGATAGAACTCGTCGGCTAGAAACACAAATCGTGTGCCAATCTCTTCTAAATATTCTTTTTGAAGCGCTGTAATTTTTTCAATTAACTCATTGGCTTCAAGGGGGGTAAAGCTCCTCAGTTTGGCTAGACCCTCTCTATGGTCACTAAGACCCACTGGAACAATGGCCACACTGCTCAAATGGGGAACATATGCAATAAGGCCCTCTAATGTTTTGTAAAGAGAGGGGCCGTCATTAAAATCTGGTACAAGAACAATTTGCCCATTCATCTTGACTTTACTTTTAGATAAAAACTCCAGCTGTTCTTTAATTTTCGCTGCCTTTGGGCTTCCCATCATTTTTACGCGGATGTCCGGGTCAAGGCTGTGAATGGACACATTGATTGGATGAATTCCATATTCCACAATTCTAGCAAGCTGATCTTTACTGACATTAGTAAGAGTCACAAAATTTCCCTGCATAAAGGAAAGCCGGGAATCATCATCTTTAAAGTACAAAGGGCTACGCAGCCCCTTTGGAAGTTGATCGATAAAACAAAAAACACACTGGTTGTGACAATGCCTCGCTTCATCCATAAGGGGATGCTCAAAGACAAAGCCCAATTCTTCATCAATGTCCTTTTCAATTTCTAATAGAAGTTCCACACCATCTTCTTCAATAAGGACTTCAATATAATCTTGACTCGTTAAATAGAGATAGTCCAGTCGATCTTCTATCTCTTTACCATTTATTTCCTTTAGAAGACTGCCGGGTTTTATATCCATTTCCCAAGCAATACTGCCTTTGTCAATGGAGACAATCGTAAAAGTCACAGTCTTCGCTCCACAAGCATTTTTCCCAGCTCATCTAAAAATGTATCAATATCGCTAAAGGATTTATATACCGATGCAAAGCGCACATATGCAACTTCATCTAAAATTTTAAGCTCTTCCATTACCATCTCTCCGATTTCTTCAGAACATATTTCTTTTTTCAAAAGATTAGAGAGCTGTGTTTCTACTCTTAATGCCAATTCTTCTATATCCTTAGAAGTCACTGGGCGCTTTTCACAGGCACGAATAATGCCATTTATAATCTTATCTCGATTGAAGGCTTCCCTGTTCTCATCGCGTTTGACGACAATAAGATTTATTTCCTCAATTCGCTCATAGGTCGTAAATCGGGAGTTGCACTGGGTACACTCCCTTCGTCTGCGTATAGAGTTGTTTTCTTCAGTAGGTCTCGAATCAATAACCCTAGAAACATCGAAGCCGCAATAGGGGCACTTCATTATCTCCTCCAAAAAAGAAAGGCCAAATGGCCTATCTTCTATTTCTCAAAAAGCTCGGAAGATCTCGAAAATCATCTTTATCCCATTCGTCAAGTTCAATGACTTCTTTTTGGGGGATAACTGCCTCTTCTTGATTTTCTTCCATTGTTTTTTTCATATCTTTAAGGGAATGATATTCATCTTCTCTACGAGAAGCCGTTGGTCGAGGGGTAAATCTTTTTTGCGGTTTTGAATTAAAACCTGTTGCAATAACAGTAATTTTGATTTCATCGCTCATATTATCATTGATAGAAGTTCCATAAATGATCTCTGCTTCAGGATTAGCAAGTTCAGTGATTAAATTAAGAGCTTCTGCCGTTTCATGGAGCCCTACTGTAGAATTACCGGTGACGTTGACAAGAAGGCCCGTTGCTCCTTCTATAGTTGTCTCTAGTAAAGGACTGAAGACTGCTTGTTTAGCAGCGTCAATGGCTCTTGATTCACCTTTTCCAATACCAATGCCCATATGGGCCAAACCTTTATTCTTCATAATAGTTGTAACATCGGCAAAGTCAAGGGAGATAAGACCTGGACTAACAATTAAATCAGAAATCCCTTGGACACCTTGACGTAAAACATCATCGGCCACCTTTAAAGAATCCATTAGGGATGTCTTTTTATCGACGATCTCCAGAAGCTTATCATTAGGAATAATAACCAATGTATCAACTTTTTCTTTAAGTAATTCAATGCCCGACTCGGCTTGAGCCATTCGTTTTCTACCTTCAAAGGCAAAGGGCTTTGTAACAACACCTACGGTCAAAGCGCCCATTTCTCTTGCAATCTCGGCAATTACCGGCGAGGCTCCTGTCCCGGTGCCCCCACCCATACCACAGGTTACAAATACCATATCTGCACCTTCGATGGCTTTTCGGATTTCTTCTCTGCTTTCTTCTGCAGCTCTTTCACCCACCTCGGGTTTGCTACCTGATCCAAGACCCTTTGTAATTTTGTCCCCAATTTGTAGTTTTGTTTCACTATGAACCAAAGCTAAATCTTGTTTATCTGTATTTACAGCAATAAAATCCACACCTTGAAGATCGGCTTCAATCATGCGATTGACTGCATTATTACCACCGCCACCGACGCCAATAACTTTTATTTTAGTAAAGTTAAAAAGATTATTCTTTTCTTCTATATCAAACATAGCTCCTCCTTATCCTATTCATTAAATTCATTATATATAAGATTCATCCATAAGTAAACAGTTATTCTTGTAATAGGAAATATCTAATTTTGCCGATAATATCAAAGATTTTCGAGCCAAAATAAATAATCACTGCATAATAAAGGGGAATCGCCAACCGTAAGCTTAAAAATATGAGAAAAGTCGACAGTAGCAAATTGCTAGTAAATTCTACTAACCATTTTTTTACATCCTTCTTATCATTGAGTAAATCATTTAGAATTTCTAATAAAGAGGAAAAACCAATGAGAATAGAAAGGCTTAGATATAATTTAACCACTCCACCCACCTCGATAGGCAGAAAATATCCGATAAAAAGACCTGATATAATAAGAAAAACCAATAGGATCATTATTCTTTCCTTTCAAGATAGCGAAGAGTTTGCTCATCAGGGTAGGCTGGAATTTCAACGATTACCGATGTATTTGCTTCAATAAAAACACCTTTTTGGCGTAAACTGTCGGCATAGCTTCCGTAAACATTGACAGCAGCCTGCAGGGCTTTTCTAGGCCCAATGGCCTTAATAATAAAAGGCTGAGAGTAGAGACGGTTATTTACACGGATAGTAGGACCATTGCAAGTGACCTTTGAATAATGGAACAAAAAACGTTCGTCATTGATGCTAATGGCTTCAGCTCCGGCATTTCTAAGTTCCCATATAATTTGGTAGACGTCCTCATCATGGATGATAAGCTCATTTATGCTCTGATATTCTCCACGAACTCTTTGACTGTCACTCATAAGGATTACTACACCCTCACCTTCTAAAGGAACATAGCCGGCAAGAAGTCGGTAGCTCTTTTTTTCTTCATCCAAAAGTGTATAGAGTGTTTGATCATCTTCGGCGGCCAATTGATAAAGTTCGATTTCTTTCACCAGATTGTCCAATTGTTCTTCTAGGCGAATATTCTTGTCTCTGAGCTCCACAATCTGTTCCTTGTTAGGTAGGATTTCTTTTTGTTCAAAAAAATCTCCAAAATCAAAAAGAAGCAATACCAATCCAAGAAGAAGCACTATACGCATATATTTAGTTTTCACCGAGAGGCTCCGCATAGTTTAGTTTTGGCATAATTGGATATTTTGGTATTTCCACGTCTTCACTCTTCTTAATTTCGATAAAATATCCGTTATTTCTTAGTCTTTCTACATAGCCAAGTCTTAGGTTCAAAGCAGCATCTAATGTGTCAGAATTGCCTATGGCTCGTATCATAAAGGGTGGACTTAGTTTTTGGCCATTTACTACAATATTATTGCCCGCCACACTGATTTCACTGGTAGAAATTATACGTTCATCTTTAATCGCAATTGCCTCGGCCCCCGCTGCATTCAATTCATTGATAAGAAATAGTAGGTTTCTATGGAAATCGACAATATTTAGAGGTTGCTCCATATCGGGCAAGCTAAGCTGAATCACTATCCCCTGTCCCTGTACATCAGTAAATCCCGAAACGAATTTATAGTACTCAATGCTGGAAATGGTCTTGTCACTTTCCTCGTCACTCTTTTGAAGTTCTTCAAGTTTACTCATGTAAAAATCAATCTGATTACTGAGTTCCTGATTGTCTAATAAAAGTTGTTGGTATTGACGGTTGAGTAAATCTTCATTCCCCTTTTCTAGAAGATTGCCTTGAACATTAAAAAGAAGGCCTATTAAAAAGGCGATGCCAAAGATGGGAATGTAGATTTTAGAATACCTTTTATCCATAATAACTCCTAGTCAAAGGGTAAAAATGTAGGGGCTTGAGGATTTGTTAGGTTGATGGTTCCACTATTTATATTCTTTTCTAAGAGATCCAGATAAATTGTATAAAAATTATTGAATTTTTTCTCAATGTCACCACCTTTACCAAAGGAAGCCTTAAATCCTTCTCCAAGGTAAAGATAAATGAGTCCATTTTCTTGCCATATCACAATATTGGTAAGCTCAGCCTGTTGGCACAGTTCGGCCAAATCCAAAGCATTATGGATAAGTTCTTCATCCTTAAAAAGCAAAGGCTTACCCAGATTAAACTCTTGAACAGCAAAGTCTTTGATTGTGGTCAAATCCTTATAATCGAAATCAATTGCTATTAGATTCTTTTTTTGATCCAGTAATAAAATTTGTTTTCCGTGGATAACCTTAATAAATGGTATTTTTGGCTTCACTCTAAGAAGCAACTTAGCTGGGTAAACTTTTTTGAACTCGACTTCATCCACTCTTTGATCTTGACGAATTTTCTTTATAATGTCAATTCTATTCAAGAAAAATAAATTCTGTCCTTTGTGGAGAGTCGCATACTGAAGGATCTCTTCTTTTGGAATCCAGCCACTTTCAATGTCTATTTCCTCAAGCAAAAATGTATCAGTATATAAAAATATCGTCCCTAGTCCTAGTGCTACAAAGAGAAGCAAAAGTAAAAAGGCAAATTTTTTCATAACAACTCCAAAATCTCGAGGGCAATATTCTCTGCTCCATCAAGGGGTGCAATTCCTTTACTTCTTAGTGCAAGTTCCTTTCGCTTTTCTTCGTTCACCAAAAGATCCACGAGAGTATCCTGGGCCATATTTGTAGAGAGTTGACTGTCCTCAATAATAATAGCTGCTTTTTTGTCCGAAAATAATTTCGCATTAAACATCTGGTGGTCATCTAAAACATTGGAGGATGGAATAAGAATACTGGCACGACCTAAACTGGAGATTTCCGTTAAGGTGCTGGCTCCACTGCGGCTAATGAGTAGATCCGATGCTACGAGATAGGATGGCAAATCATGAAGAAAGAGATGGGCTTCCATATTTTTTTTATCTTTATAAAACTTTAATTCCTCTTCATAGTCCATACCCACAACATGAACCCAGTAAAGATCTTTTCTGTTTTCAATAGTGGGTATCATACTTCGTATAAAACCATTGATGCTCTGAGCCCCGAGGCTCCCACCAATCGAAACTACCAGTATTTTATCTGTCACATCTAATTTCTTTCGAATTTCTTCTCGATCAATATGACTAAAAATATCCCTAATGGGATTGCCAAGAAGAGATATTTTTTCCTTCATTCCAGGTAAATATTCTTCTGTTCCTGGAAAGCTGGTGAAAATCCTTTTAGCAAATTTCCCGAATTTTCTAGTGCCAAGACCAGGATACACATTTTGTTCATGCATAAAAATTGGAATCCCTAGAAGAGTTGCAGCCATAAGACTTGAAGCCGTTGCATAGCCCCCCGTAGTGACTACGGCATCGATTTTCTCTCTTTTCATCTTAGCCATAAGTTTTAGTGTCATAAGACCATGAAACCAAAAGGCTTGGATTTTCCAAATGAAACCTTCGTTGTTAATACTCCATGCTTTAACAGGTACATAAGAGATATTCTTACTCTGAGCCACTTCTTTTTCTCTTCCCTTATAGGTGCCAACCCAGAGAAACTCTGTTTCCGGAGCTATCTTTTCTATGGCTTCAATAATGGAAAGCCCTGGATAAATATGTCCACCACTGCCGCCGGCGGCTAGAAGGATCTTCATGATAAATCCCTCCAATTTAAGCGATGAACACTTAATAAAATCCCCACCATGGTCATAAGAATAATGATATTGGTGCCTCCATAGCTGATAAAGGGAAGAGATATACCCGTTGGCGGAAGTATCCCCAGGGTATTACCAAAATTGACTATAAATTGTAGAAATATAATCATACCAAAACCGAAGGATAAATTCCTTGAAAAGGGATCTTTTAGGCGAACAACCATGCGCAGAATATTTAATATTAATATAAAGTAAAGGGAAAGAACAATAAACATTCCAATAAAACCAAATTCTTCTCCTAAAGTAGAAAGGATCATATCGTTATGAGGCTCAGGTACCCAAAGTTTATTGAAAATACTTTTACCGGGGCCTACCCCAAAAAAGCCACCCGAAGCGATGGCCAAAATACCATATCGTATTTGTCTCATGGCATTATCAACATCTTTAAGCCCTTCGATAAAACCAATCAATCGTACCATTCGGTAGGGGGCAAGTTTTGCCAAGGTAAGGATTCCTGCAAAGCCTCCAAATACTAGGGCTAGCACATATCCTACTGGCTCAAAACCAATATACAAAATGGAGACCATAGTTCCAAATAATATAATCATTGAGCTAAAATCAGGCTGCTTATAAGTAAATATAAATATAATTACCGGATAAATCATATGAATCAAAAAAGCAACCATTTTATTTTTGCGTACAACAAAATGACTTAAGGTATAGGACATTACCATAACTATGGCAATTTTTGCTATATCTACAGGCATAAATCGTTGCCCGCCAATTTCTATCCACCGAGTTGCCTCGTTGGCACGAATTCCCATTATAGGCGTTAAAGCCATAAGAACTAAGGCGATGGTGGCTACTATAAAGACAATGGGTGCGCTGTTGTAGATTTTATAATTCACTATAGATGCAAGGAACATTGCCACAAAGCCCAATAGAATAAAAAAAGTTTGATTTTTAATATAATAATAGGGTGTCCCATATTGGTTTAAAGATAGATAGGCCGAGGAGCTAAAGACCAAAAGCCATCCTATAGTAATCAATAGGATTACCGGAATAAGAATGCCCATATTTATTCGTCCATTCATCTTAGCCTCCCATGAAGCTTTTTAAAATGTTCTCCTCGAACTTCAAAGTTTTCATACATATCCCAACTTGCACAGGCAGGAGAAAAAAGAATATCCCAGCCGGGTTTTGATAAATCCATTGCCTTTGAAAAAGCTTCCTCAAGATTATCCACAATATAAACATCACAGATTCCCTTTGCAAGTTCGCCCAGTTGTAACTTTGTTTCACCGAATAAAACCAGGTGCTTTATTGCAGGGTTCCAAGCTTCAAAAAGAGGTGCTAAGGGAACTTTCTTATCCATCCCCCCAGCGATGAGAACCGTAGGTCTTAGAGCTGATTTAAGAGCAGGTAAAGTAGAGTCTACATTTGTAGCCTTAGAATCATTGATAAATCGTCTGCCCTTTAATTCTTCTAAAACCTCGTAGCGGTGTTCAAGGCCTTCGAATTCTTTTAAAACTTCAGCGATAATCTCAGTTTTCACACCGTATAAGGAGGCCATAAGACTTGCGGCCAAGGCATTTGACAAATTGTGTTCTCCTTTTAACGCCAGATCTTTTAATGCTAGGAGCTCCACCCTTTCATCAAGGGCCAAGTAGAGAATTCCATCTTCCATATAGGCTCCCCTATCCAACTTTTTATAGGTGGAGAAGCTGTAAAATTCTTCCGTAGTTCCATATCGCTGGATTATCTGGTCCAAAAGAAAACTTTGATCTGCATTAAAAATTTTCTTTTGCTTTGAAAAGCCCTTTTCCCATAGTCGAAACTTCGCATCAATATATTTTTCCATGGAGCCATGCCAAGATATATGGTCCGGTGTAATATTCAAAATAGCACTAATGCTAGGACTAAAGTCAACCATAGTTTCTAATTGAAAGCTGGACACTTCTACCACATAGGAATCCCCCTCTTTAGAGTCTAGGACATAGCCAATTAGTGGAATGCCAATATTCCCCGCTACAAAGGTCCGGGAAAATTGTTTTTCTACCATGGCTTTTAATAAAGACGTCGTTGTCGTCTTTCCATTGGTTCCGGTAATGGCTAAAATATTGCCCTTTAAATGTTCATAGGCAATCTCTAACTCGCCTTTAATGGATATTCCCTTTTTACGTAATTCTTTTATAACTGGATGATCCGGTGAGGGTCCGGGACTAAGGGCTAAAAGATCATAATCAACATCGGGATTATAAAACTCTAGCTTACCAAATTCAAGCCCCAATTTTTCCAAGTCGACTTCTTTATCATCGTAGACCCACAGCTCTGCCTTGTCTTTATAAAAACTTAACAGGGCTCTCCCGCTTTTTCCAAGACCAAAAACTAATACTTTCAAGAGATACCTCAAATTCTATAGGCTAAAAGGCCAAGAAGCAGGCCTACAAATGTTACGGCAGCAAAGGATAGAACAATCTTATTTTCACTGTAACCCGATAGTTCATAGTGATGGTGGATTGGACTCATTTTAAATATACGTACTCCCTTAGTTTGAAAGGACCAAACCTGAAGAATTACCGATAAACTTTCGATTACATAGATAAAACCAACAAAGAAGATAAAAAGCGGTGTGCTAGTTAGCAGCATCATCGTACCAATAAAGCCGCCTATAGCCATACTTCCCGTGTCACCCATAAAGATTTTTGCTGGATATCGATTGTAATAAATATATCCTAAAAGAGAGCCCAAAAAAATTAGCGTCAAACGGAAGAGTTCTGGCATAAATAGATCTTTTGTGACAACTAAGAAAAATAGGCAGGTGACAAAACTCACCGTTGCTAGAAGTCCATCCACTCCATCGGTAAGATTGGTGCTATTGACAAGCAAGGTCATAAATACAGCAACAAAGGGGTAGTAAAGTATCCCTAGGTTAATGTAGATTCCTGTAAAGGGAAGCAAAACTCTTGTCCCCTTATCACCCAATAAAAAGGCCATGAAAAGGGAAGCTAATATTTGTAATATTAATTTTTCTTTAGCGCTTAGCCCTTTGTTTTCGGCTTTAAAGAGTTTCATTGAATCATCAAGAAAACCAATAAGTCCAAAAAGTATCATCGAAAAAACCACTAAGAGATGCTTTTCTTTTAAGCCAATAAAAACAAAGGCCAAAAGGCTGGTAGTTATAACAAAGGAAATTCCACCCATAGTGGGCACTCCTTGCTTTTTCTGATGACTTTCCGGTGCCAGCTCATAGACATGCTGTCCTAGCTTTAAACGATTTAGCAGAGGAATTAAAAAATAAATCAAAAGCAGATTTATTGCCCCGCTTAATATAAATAAGAATAAATTCATAGTTGACCTTTCAATTCATCTAGAATGCGTTCCAGTTCAATACTACGGGAAGCTTTGATCAAAACCAAGTCCCCGGGCCTTAAAAATTCGCTAAGATAGTTATTTAGAGCTTTGAGTGAATAAAAGTGTTTTGCCTGGTCATGGCCTTCACCAATAAGTCCTGCATAATCACCAAGAGTAAAAAAAGCATCTAGCTCTTTAAGAGCAGGGTGATTGGATAATTTCAAGTGTTCTTCATGGGCATAGATACCAAGCTCTAAAACGTCTCCTAAGACAGCAATATGTCTTTGGGCTCTCATAGCAACTAGGGTTTCGAGTCCAGCGATTATAGAGGCTGGTGAAGCATTGTAGGCATCATTAATAAATCGGATCCCGCCGATTTTAATCTCACTAAATCGCATTGCCTCGCCTTCATAGGCGCATATGCCTTCCTTTAGTATGTTATCCGATATTCCAAGATGGCGCCCTACTTCAATGGCTAGAAGGGCGTTTAGAATATTGTGTTTTCCCCGAAGTGCCAATGGGTACTCTTGTCCACGGTAATGAAAACAAAAATAACCATCATCACTGGTGATTTCCCCTAGTTCCATCGGATCAGGAGCATCTGCCTTTAGGCCCTGCTTAACAGCTTTTTCTAACAGTGTATCAAAGGGATTGATCATAAGATGGGCATCATCGGTAAAGAAATCCCTAATCGATAATTTTTCTTTTAAGATATCCTCAATACTTCCAATAAGTTCCATATGGCTGGTACCGATATTTGTAATCAGAGCCAAGTCGGGCCTGGATATTGATGCCAGTAGATGGATATCCCCTTTTTTCATAATTCCATGCTCTAAAATCAAATACTTTGTCGATAGAGGCATATTTAAGATGGTCAGTGGAAGACCAATATCATTATTAAAGTTTCCCTGGGTGGCATGTACATCATCGAGGCCAGCTTTAAGAATGGAGTAAACCATGTTTTTTGTGGTGGTTTTACCATTGCTTCCCGTAATTGCAATGACATAGGGATTGACGTAATTTCTTAATTCCCGTGCTAGTTCATGAAGACTCTCGTAGCCACTATTCACAGGGTAAAGTTCATATCCTTCCAAACTTTCCTTATTTTCTTCATAGTATTCACGGTCAACTAAGGCAGCCTTGGCGCCTTTTTTAAAAGCCTCGGGAATAAAACTATTTCCATTAAAATTATCACCGACGATGGCTATAAAAAGACCCCCTTCTATAGGCCGTCTTGTGTCTATAAAAACACCTTTAAATTCGCCGGATATAATGCGATCGATCATAGTAACCTCCTAACCTGTAAGCCTTATCATACCACATTTAAGGTCATCAAATAAAGTTTTTACGCTCGCGTCCGGGGCTAGGTATGGTCTTTGCTCGATAGTTTTCAAGTTTAGCTCCGACAGCTTTTTCCATGCCAATCATCTTGCCATGTTTTCCAATCCGCAGCACTCTAACACCTTGGGTGTTTCGAGTAACCTTCGAAGGAATAATACTACTGTTGATCAGTAAAATATTTTCTTTTTGATTCATATAGCGGTATAAGACAATATCCTGTTCTTTTCGTAGGACTAGAATTGAAACAAGAGGATCGCTAAGGGAAAAAGCTCCTAAAAGTTTTTTACGACGAGTTTTTGTTTGATAAGCACTGATGTCGGTTTTCGCAATTTTACCATTCTCGAATCCAAAAAGTATTGATCCTTTGAAGTCTTCTTCCACGGTGACAAAGATGATGGTCTCATCTTCTTCAAGTTCAATCAGATTAGGTAAAAACAGCCCCAAATCCCCAGCCTTTGATTCTTCCAATTCATCTAGATAAAGTTTAAAAACATTGCCCTTATCAGTAAATACTAAAAGTTCGCTGAAACTTGTGCAAGTAAATTCATTGAGAATTTCGTCGCCTTCTTTCAGTCTTTGTTCCTGTCTTTTTTCATAGGTCTTAATATCAAGTTTCTTGATATAATTTTCTTTACTATGGATAAGAATGAGTTCCTGAGCTTCTAGTATATTTTTATCTTCCCTTTGCCTGGCGTCGGGAGGATCCATTAATTTGGTTTTCCTTTTTAATCCAAAGCGCTCAACAATATGAAGAAGTTCATTTTCAATAACTTTATGAACCTTTTTATCAGATTTATAGATAATTTCTAAGGCTTTTATTTCCTTTTCAAGCTTTTTTACCTCTTGCAGCCTGGCTTCAATCATCTCTCGGTTAATTTGTCTTAAACGAATATTGGCTACATACTCGGCTTGTTTATCATCAAGACTAAAATGCTCCATTAATGCCGGAACAACTTCCCTTTCCTTAGGTGTTTTTCGAATCAGGGCTATGACCTTGTCTATATCCAATAGTATCTTTTCAAGGCCCTTTAAAAGATGAAGACGGTCTTTAAATCCAGCAACATCATAGCGAATTCCCCTTCGGATACAGGACATGCGAAAATCAATCCACTGAATTAGAATATCTCTAAGCCCCAGTTGCATTGGGACACCACCGATAAGTATATTAAAATTGCAACTAAATCTATCCTCGATGGTTGTGTCCTTAAAAAGTCTTTGTACAAGATCTTCATAGTCTGTACCCCGTTTGCACTCCAGCGCCAGCATTGGCCCCTTTATATCAGATTCATCTCTTACATCGTTGATTTCACGAAACTGGCCATCCTTCATAAGCTGTATGATACGATCCATAATTGCTTCCAGGGTAGTGGTATAGGGAATCTCTATGATTTCTATCCTGTTTTCTGAGGGTTTAATCTCGACATGGCCTCGAAGACGAAGAGTTCCTTGTCCCTTTTCTATAATTTGTATCATGATTTCTTTGTCTCTAAAGACATAACCACCGGTAGAAAAATCCGGTCCCGTAACAACGGAAAGAAGATCGGCATTTTTGTCCTTCATTAGTGCAATGGTGGCATGACAAATTTCCTCCATGGGAAAGGAACAGATAGAAGAGGCCATGCCTACGGCAATACCCCGATTCGGATTCACCAATATTGTAGGAAATTGGACCGGTAAGAGTACGGGCTCGAAAATGGTACCGTCATAGTTTGGAACAAAATCAACTCTATCCCGATCGACATCTTCAAATATATACTCGCATATTCCATCGAGTTTTACTTCAGTATATCGACTAGCAGCGGCCTGCATATCTCTGGAATATATCTTTCCAAAGTTTCCCTTGCTGTCAATATAGGGGTGGAGAAGACTTTCGTTTCCGCGGCTCATTCTGACTAGAGTTGCATATATTGCCCCTTCGCCATGGGGATTGAGTTTCATTGTCTGGCCAACTACATTGGCGGATTTAGTTCTATTGCCCTTTAGTAAACCCATTTTGTACATGGTGTAGAGGAGTTTGC
>JAAYGQ010000190.1 GCA_012727635.1 Tissierellia bacterium
GAACCCATCGATCTTACTGCTGGAATATATCTTCCCCATAAGATTGGTAGCTTTGTAGAAAAAGGCGAGCTTTTGGCAAAACTCTTTACCAGTCGCTCCGGTGTCTTTGAAGAAGCAGAAAAACGCCTACTAGCTTCTTTGGAATTTAGTGCAACAAAACCCCAAGATCACAAGTTAGTAAGAGCTTTGGTCTATGAAGAGGATGGTCAATCTAAGGTGCAGATGTGGAACTAGAGTTTTCCCTGGAGGAATTTGCCGGACCCCTAGATCTTTTACTGGAACTTATTAAAAAAGATGAAATGGATATCTACAACATCCCCATACACCGAATCACATCCTCTTATCTTGTTGAAATGAAAAAAAGAGCCATACCCTCGGAAGACATAGCTGAATTTATCAGTATGGCAGCCTATCTATTAGAGATAAAAAGCCAAATGCTTCTACCGGACCATTCCTTGGAATCGGCCTACGAAGATGATAAAGACCCTAGGTATTACTTGGTCCATAGATTACTAGAGTATCAAAAGATCAAGGAAGCAACTCTTTTTCTCATGGCTAAGGAGTATCCTCTAAGAATCTACAGTGAGGATTTGCCTCTAATCCTTCCTAAACCTCCAAAAGCAAGTCTTGACTTTGAACTTTCCAGTATTTTACTTAAAGATGCCATGGAAGGACTCTTAAACCGTCGGGATGATCAGAGCAGAAGCCGGTTATACGATAAACTGAAGAAAGATAGTTACTCAGTGTTTCTTCAGCAAAAAGAAATTCTTACTTTGTTAAGCTATCAAATGAAGATCGATTTTTCATCTTTATTAAAGAATGCTCCTAGAGGAAAACAGGTAGCAAGCTTTCTAGCCCTATTAAAGCTAGCCCAGGATCAGCGAATACTGCTCCATCAGCAAGAGAATTTTAGTGAAATTGAAATTCAAAGGAGAAGCCGTGGAAAATCTTAGACGATTGGAATTATTATTATTTGTTTCCCGGGAGCCCCTTTCTACCCCTAGGGCTGCTTCACTATTAGGGATCAATGCTTCGGATATCCAAAGACTTATTGAAGAACTTCGCTCAGAATATCATGAGCAAAAAAAAGCGATAACCATTCAATCTTTTGGAAATTTCCATCAACTTTCCACCAATGATCTTTATCAGGATCTTGTTGATGCGTTTATTGGTAGTTCACCCTATAGGGGACTTGGTCCATCAACCTTGGAAGTTCTATCGATCATCGCCTATCGCCAGCCTATAACCCGTGCACAGATTGATGAATTAAGAGGAGTTTCCTCGGATTACTCTATTCGGGTACTGCTTGAGCGAGATCTTATCAGAGTAAGTGGAGTTCTTGATGCCTTGGGAAACCCCAAATTATATATAACTACCCCACGATTTTTAAGAAATTTCAATCTTGAAAATCTTGATGAATTACCATCTATAGGAGATTAGTATGAGATTGCAACAATATATGGCGAGAGCCGGCGTCGCATCCCGACGTAAAAGCGAAGAAATTATCCTTCAAGGAAGAGTGCAAGTCAATGGAAAGCTTGCCACACTTGGACAAAGCGTTAGTCCCGAAGATAATATTCTTCTGGATAACAAACCTCTTTTAGGTGCGGAAAGTTTCGTTTATTTTGCCTTTAACAAACCACAAAAGGTTCTTTCCACGGTTTCCGATCCCCGAGGCAGAAAAACCGTGCTAGACTTTTACCAGGGGAATAAAAGGATCTTTCCTGTGGGTAGATTAGATTATGAGAGTCGGGGCCTTCTACTTTGCACCAACGATGGGGATTTTGCCCAGCTTTTCATCCATCCACGCTATGGCATTGAAAAGGATTATTTACTGATTCTCGACAATGAGCTTACCAAAGAAGAATTACGAAGCCTAGAAATGGGAATATACCTTGATGGTTACAAGACAAAACCCATAAAGATTCATAAGTTGGGTGAGAGACGTTATAGGGTTACCTTAGTTGAAGGAAGAAACCGCCAACTTCGGCGCATGGTAGAAAAAAAAGGAAAAACCGTACTTGATCTTTCAAGAGTTAGAGTAGGCCCTTTCCATCTTGAAAACATTCCCGAAGGGGAATTCCTACCTCTTAAGATCAAAGATATCGAAAAGCTTAAAAATGCGATCCGCCCTTAATTTTGTTCATCTACTTATTCCTGAAAAAATGGATGTAGCCATAGATGCCACCGTAGGAAGAGGTAGAGACAGTTTACTTTTAGCCCAGCGCTCGAAAAAGCTCATTGGCTTTGAAATACAAAAGGAAGCTTTGCAAGAAGCAGCAATTCTTCTTAGAGACTATGATGTGAGCCTTTACAATCACTGCCATAGCCAAATGGATAAATTTGTCAAGTCTGGAGTTGATCTTATAATGTTTAATCTTGGCTACTTGCCCGGGGGAGACAAAGCTCTTTGTACGGATCCATCGACAACAGAGCTTGCCATAAGAAAGGGCTTAAAACTTCTAAAGGTTGGCGGTATTATTCTTATTGTTGCCTACACCCATAGTCGGGGGCTAGAAGAAATTAAGATGCTTGAGAACTTAAACATTTCACAGAAGGAAGCCGATGTGTTTCGTTTTATCCACCATAATGGAATAAATCAACCCCCCCAGGCCTGGGTCTTAGTGAAAAAATAATATGCAATGTACCTTTCATAATTGTTGAAATTATGAAATGGTGCATTTTTTATTGCATTATTTACTGAAAGTAGTATACTAGATGTATAAATTTAGGGAGGCTTATTGTGAGCAAAGAAAATCTCGTACTACGCTTAAACCGCGTTTCCTGTAAAGGATGCGGCATATGTGTGGCTTTTTGTCCGACAAAGGTCCTTAAGATCGTTGAAGACAACAAATGTAAAATTATCGATCTAGAAAAATGTATCAAATGTGGCCAATGCGAACTGCGTTGTCCTGACTATGCCATTTACTTAGAGGAGGGCACCGATGGAAAATAAAGCATTACTTATGCAGGGTAATGAAGCCTGTGTTCGGGGAGCTCTTTATGCTGGAATGAAGTTTTATTCCGGCTATCCTATTACCCCTTCAACGGAAATTGCTGAGCTTTCAGCTGAATATCTCCCTACTGTAGGCGGCACTTTCATACAAATGGAAGATGAAATAGCCGGTATTGCCGCCGCCATCGGTGCATCCATTGCCGGTAAAAAGTCAATGACTGCCACATCGGGCCCGGGTTTTACCTTAAAACAGGAAAATCTAGGATATGCGGTTATGGCTGAAATTCCCCTTGTAATCGTAGATGTACAAAGGGGAGGACCTTCAACGGGACTACCAACCCAATCGGCTCAGGGTGATGTTATGCAGGCCAAATGGGGAACCCATGGCGATAGCGCCATCATTGCATTATCTCCAAATTCAGTAACAGAAACTTTTTATCTTACAGTGAGAGCCTTCAATCTCGCTGAAAAATATCGTACACCGGTAATCCTTTTAACCGACGAAGTCATTGGCCATGCTAGGGAAAAAATATTTCTACCCGAAGCAGGGGAGATTGAGACATTTGATCGACTGGGCCCCTTAGAAGATCGTCCCTATATACCCTATGGCGTCGAAGAGGGGGATATTGTTCCACGTTTTGCCCCCTTTGGCACAGGACACCGCTATAATATAACGGGGCTATTTCATAATGAACAAGGTTTTCCCAGCAATTCCCAAGAAAACGCGCAAATTATGCTCCAAAGAATCCATGATAAATTAAATGGTGAGGATATCATTGATTTCGAAAGTCTCTATTGTGATGATGCCGAATATGTATTTTTATCCTATGGCTCTACATCGCGTTCGGCCATTGCCGCAGTAAATCAATTAAGAAAGGAAGGCTACAAAGTCGGACTCTTTAGACCCATTACCATATGGCCTTCACCGGAAAAACAAATCAAAGAACTGGCTTCGCGGGTGGGAGAAATCTGTGTTGCCGAGATGAATCTTGGTCAATATTTCCTCGAAGTCCAACGTCTTGCCTGTGGGGATACAAAGGTTAGTCATATGGGAAGAGCTAACGGCGATATTTTAGTTCCCGAAGAGTTCGTTGCCCGTGCAAAGGAGTACTTCAATGAGCGATAGAAGTCAATTGGTCGATAAATATTTTAGGGTAGATAATCTTCCACATATTTGGTGCCCCGGGTGTAGCCACGGTATTGTGACCCGTGCCCTGACTAAGGCCATCGATGAACTCGACCTTGATCCGGATAAAATTGTTATCGTTTCCGGTATTGGCTGCTCCTCAAGAGCAGCGGGCTACCTGAACTTTAATACCCTCCATACAACCCACGGCCGAGCCATTGCCTATGCCACAGGGATAAAACTTGCAAATCCTGAACTCCATGTCATTGTCATAACCGGAGATGGCGATGCCAGTGCCATAGGAGGAAATCACCTTATACATGCCTGTAGAAGAAACATCGACCTAACGGTGATGATTTTTAATAATAATATTTATGGCATGACCGGCGGTCAATATTCGCCAACCACACCCCATACCGCCCTGGGTACAACAGCACCCTATGGAAACATTGACAGACCCTTTGATCTTGTACGTCTTGTAGAAGGAGCCGGCGCAACGTATATTGCCAGAGGCACAGCCTACCACACCCTTCAACTTACGGGCTATATGAAAAAAGCCATTGCCCACAAAGGACTCAGTGTTGTTGAAGCCATTTCCAGCTGCCCAACCTATTATGGACGTAAAAACCGTATCGGTGACGCCGTTGGTATGATGCAGTGGATGAAGGATACTTTTGTTGAAAAAAGAGCCTATGATCGCCTTGATGAAGAAAAAAGAATTGGCAAAGTCCCCTTTGGTGAATTCGTAAATATACAGGCTCCTGAGTATACTGCCGTTCTGGCTGAGATCACAAAAAGAGTGGAGGGTCGTTTATGAAACGTTTAGAATTTAGTTTTTCGGGAACCGGTGGCCAGGGAGTTATTTTACTTGGTGTTATAATGGCCGAGACTGCAATCAACGAGGGCTTAAATGCTCTTCAGAGCCAGTGCTATGGGCCCGAGGCTCGAGGTGGAGCCAGTCGCTGTGAAGTTATAATATCCGATGAAGAAATCTATTTTCCCAAGGTACAAAATCCCAATTATGTCCTATGTCTTTCCCAGGCTGCAGCAAATAAATATGCTGTGAATCTGAAAGAGGAGGCCGTGCTTATATTAGATGATCGTATCGAGCTTAATGCAGAACCCGGTACTTCTAACATTTATTATCTTCCAATACTAGATACCGCCCGCAATGAAATCGGCAAAGAAATAACTGCCAATATTGTTAGTTTGGGTATCCTTCAGGAAATTACCAAGCTCTTTTCTAAAGAAGCTATGATTACTTCCGTGCTTCACAGAGTACCTAAGGGAACAGAGGCTATCAATACGGCAGCCATAGAAGCCGGAGTACAGCTTGTAAAACAGTGGCATGAAAAGAAATCCTAATACCTTTGAGATTATTACATCCAATTATGAAAAACTTAGTAAATCCCATCAAAGGATAGCAGATTATATTTTGCAACACTATGACCGGGCCGTGTATATGACGGCTCGTAAAATTGCTTCAAATCTGGGCATAAGCGAATCCACTGTGGTTCGCTTTGCCACCAGTTTGGGTTATGATGGCTATCCTTCTTTTCAAGAACATCTAAGAAACAGCTCCAAGGCTGTTATGACCACTAGGCAAAAACTTACACAGGAGCTAGAACCCAAGAGTAAGGATGCAGCACTGGTTCAATCCTTTCAAAGGGATATGCTTGATCTTAAAAATACTTCGGAGATAGTTAACTATCCTGCGGTTAAAATGGCGGCTTCTAAGATTGTTTCTTCCCATAGAGTTTTTATCCTGGGAAAACGCTCTTCTGGAGTCTTAGTGGACTATCTAGCTTATTATCTTAATTTTTTTCATGACAATGTAAGGGTCTTTGAGAGCAATGTCTTGGATTTTTTCGAACAACTTATTCATATAAAAAAAGATGATCTGGTTGTCATGTTCAGTTTTCCTCGCTATGCTAAAAATACAATAGAGATGGCTCAGTTTATTAAAGAGCAAGGGGCACAAATTATTGCCATAACCGATAATGTCGACGCCCCCATAGTAGAGTATTCAACCCATTGTCTTATTGCTAGCTATTCTAGGGAGTCTTTTATTGATTCTCTTGTAGCACCCATGGCTTTAGTTAATGCCTTGATAACCTCTATTGCCTATGATAATCTTGAACTGACAGAAAATAAATTGGACACCTTAGAAACGCTTTGGCAAGAGTATGACACCTATATCTAGAGAGGATGGCCAGTAGAGAATGATTATTGCTATTGACGGCCCTGCCGCATCGGGAAAATCCACGGTGGCAAAGGAACTTGCCCAGCGACTTGGATATCTTTATATAGACTCCGGGGCAATGTTTCGTGCAGTGACCTATTATGCCCTAGAACAGGGGCTAAGCAACGAAGCGGCGCTAAAGCCCGAGCTTGAAAAACTCCATTTAAAGAGTATTCCAGGGGGCATTGAAATTGACGGAAAAAAGCTTTACGATGAACTGCGAAGTAAAGAAGTCGATCTCAATGTCTCTTATTATTCAGCCATGGCATCTTTAAGGGAGTGTCTAAAGAATATACAGCGACAGGAAGCTCTTTGCCATGATGTTATAATGGATGGAAGAGACATCGGAACTGCAGTTTTTCCCCAGGCTGAGATAAAGATATTTCTCAGTGCTTCGCCGGAAGAAAGAGCCAGAAGGCGCTATAGCCAAAGAAATAACTCTCTTAGCTACGAGGAAATACTCAAAGATATCAAAAGAAGAGACAAAATTGATTCCACCAGGGACATTGCTCCTCTTAAGCAGGCCAAGGATGCTATTTATATTGATACAAGCACCCTGTCCCTTGAAGAAGTCTTAAATAAAATCGAAGGGATAATAAATAATGTTTCGCTTTGTAGCCAGTACCATTGCTAATTTTATCCTCAAAATCCTCTATCCTATAGAAA
>JAAYGQ010000191.1 GCA_012727635.1 Tissierellia bacterium
ATAGCCTCTGTAGCTATTCGAAGGAATAAAATTCCCAGGAAATCTTTGAACTATAAGACTCCGTTGGAAGTTTTTTTAAAGAATGTATCAGGTTTAAATTTTTCTAGTTTAATTTGACAAACGAGAATTATTAAAACAGATGCGATAGTTAAGTACATTAAATTAATTAGACAATCATTCTTTTGAAAAAGATATAAGTTATAATCCAATTCTAATTGCGAATAAACACTTGAGAACAAAATAACTGTAGAAACTAAGTTCTACAGTTTTTTTGAATTCATTTGAGATTACCTTCTATCGATAAGACAAAGATTCTCACCAACAAATTGATCTGATAAATGGTAGCGGCGGGTGGAGTCGAACCACCGACCTTTCGGGTATGAACCGAACGCTCTGACCAACTAAGCTACGCCGCCTTATCTGTTACAGCTATTACAGAATAACATCACCGGGATGTACTGTCAAGAGTATATTGAGGGTCCCGAAGGACCCTCTTTACTATACTATAAACCGTATCCAAGGTCAAAGGCTTTTAGATTAATTTCTTGAAATTCTTTCTTTACATATTTTTCCACATAGCTATGCCAATCGATTTCTTTCAGATCTAAAGCTTTGGCCAGGGCTCCTAGAAGAACAATGTTCTGAACCCGAATATTACCCAGTTCTATGGCCATATTGGAAGCATCGATAAGAAGACAATCAAAGTTGTTGCAAAGATGCTCTCTTATGCCTTCGGGATATTTGATGTCCCCGGTAAGAATGGGTGCCGAAGGAAGCTTATAATCATTGACAATAGCCTTGGCACCGGGTCTTAGGTAATCCGACCAGCGTAGAGCTTCCATAAGCTCAAAGCTCACCAGAACATCGGCTTCCCCAAGGGAGATTAGCGGCGAGTCGATCTTATCGCCAAAGCGGAGCTGCGTGGTTACCGAGCCTCCTCTTTGGGCCATACCGATGACCTCACTCATCTTCACATCGTATCCGGCCTCCATAAGAGCAGCACCGAGAATGGTACTGGCCAGCAGGATACCCTGACCACCAACACCTGCAAATAGGATACTCTTTTTCATTTATTCACCCACTCTTTCAATGGCATCAAAGGGACAGGACTGCAGACAAACAGTACAGCCTACACACATTGTCTCATCGATGTAAGCTTTTTTTGCCACAGGATCAAAGCTAATACAGGGACATCCCGTTCTAATGCAGTTCTTGCATCCCCTACAAAGATCCCTTACCACTCTGCAGTGGGGACGATCCAACTCAAACTCCTCCAGGTCCTGCTGGGAAAACTTTTTAATTGCACAGGGCCAGCGAGTAATAATCACGCAGGGGCCCTCTTGATAGTCAAGAGCTTCTTTTATTGCACTGCGGGTTTCTTCTAGCATCAGAGGATTCACCTTAAGAACCTTCTTGATACCAAGGGCTCTTACAATAGCCTCTAGATCCACCTGGGCAGCCGGATCCTCTTGAAGGGTAAAGCCAGTGCCGGGGTTTTGTTGGTGGCCCGTCATGGCCGTAACCCTGTTATCTAAAATCACATTGACTGTATTGGAATTATTATAAACTGCATTAAGTAGACTTGTCATTCCCGAATGTAGAAAAGTGGAGTCGCCGATAACGGCAACGACTTTTTGCTCACTTCCTACCATTTCCAAAGCCTTTTTAGCGCCGTGGCCCATGGAAATACTAGCTCCCATACATATGACCGAATCCGTTGCATTAATAGGGGGAGCTCCTCCCAGGGTATAGCAACCAATATCTCCTGTAATGATTACATTTCTTCTTTTGCCTAGCTCATAGAAAAAGCCGCGGTGAGGACAGCCGGCACATAGAATCGGTGGTCGCCCAATAAGAAGTTCTGGATTAGGCTTTATACTTTGGGCTACCTCGCCCAGTAGTTTTTCTCTTATAATGTCCGGATTAAATTCTCCTATGTTAGAAAGTAGCTCCTTGCCGATAACCTTAAGCCCGGCAGCCTTAATCTGTTCTTCCATAAAGGGCTCCAGTTCCTCTACAACATAAACCGTATTGTGGGAGTGAATAAATCTCTCGATTTTCTTCATAGGTAGGGGAAAACTAAAACCAAGCTTTAATATATCGGCTGACTCACCAAAAACTTCCTTAACATAGCTGTAACTCACTCCTGCAGTGATAATGCCTAATTGATTTCCATAGGCTTCAAGAACATTAAGAGGACTTATTTCGCTATATTCGGCGAGTTTTAGGAGTCTTTCCTCCACAATGGGATGAAGTTTTTTCGCATTGCCGGGATTGGCTATGTATTTCCCAGGTTGACGTACATAGGGTATCACCTGAGCTTCTTTACGAATGCCTCTTTTTACAAGCCCCTTGCTGTGGCAAACTCTTGTAGTCATACGTACTAGAACCGCCGTATCGTAGCTCTCACTAATTTTGTAGGCTTCAGCCATAAAATCCAGGCACTCTTGGGGTGTCGAAGGCTCAACACAGGGGATTTTTGCGAATTTTGCATAGTAGCGATTATCCTGCTCGTTTTGTGAAGAGTGGCAACCGGGATCATCGGCACTTACAAGAACAAAACCTCCAGTTACTCCTGTATAGCCTATGGTCATAAGAGGATCTGCCGCCACATTGACGCCCACATGCTTCATAGCTGCCAGACTTCTCACTCCGGCCATAGAAGCCCCAAAGGCTGCTTCTAAAGCTACTTTTTCATTGGGCGCCCATTCGGCAACGAGATCTTTATGCTGGGCCAAATTTTCTAGAATCTCTGTACTAGGAGTTCCGGGATAGGCCGAAGCATAGATTACTCCTGCCTCATAGGCTCCCCTAGCCAGGGCCTCATTACCTGTCATCAGTTTTTTCATCTTCCCTCCTTACGATACTTTGCAATTACTTTTCCTAGGGCAATGCTATAGAGCTTTGCCTGGAAACTATCAGCACGACTGACTAGAACAAGGGGAAGCTTTGCCCCCATAATTACTCCGGCAGATTTAGCACCACCCACATGGGAAAAGGACTTCCCCAGGGCATTTCCTGTTTCTATTGTCGGTACCAGTATAAAATCCACATCGCCAGCGATTTTCGTAGAAAAATTTTTAATTTCCGCAGCCTCCTTGCTAAAAACAAGATCCAAGGCCAAGGGGCCCTCTACGATTACCCCTTCTTCCTTTACTTCTTCCTGTAAGCGACGAGCATCTAGGGTGGCCGGCATTTTGTCGCTAACCTTTTCCTTGGCAGCCAGGGCTGCCACTTTTATCACTTTATAATCCAGAGCTTTAAAGAGTTCTATACCATTTTCAAGGATGGCTTTTTTCTCCTCATAGCTGGGAGCTAGATTCATTCCACCATCGCTAAGGCCAAGAAGCTTAGGATAACTATTCATTTCGTAGAGCATCATATGACTTAGAACCTTTTTATCCCTAAGGCCGTATTCCTTATTAAGAAGAGCCTTTAGAATTATCGATGTATCAAGAAGCCCCTTCATTAAAAAATCTACTTCTCCTAGAGCCGCCTTTTTCATAACAAGCTGAGCCCCCTCCTCCTGGGATGATGCAGGCAGTATGCTGATCTCCTTTTCATAATTAAGGCTCTTTAAAATGTCCTTGATTATTTTTTCGTCGCCAACAAGGATGGGCTTTATAAGTTCATCTTCGGTGGCTTGAATTACTGCTCTTAAGATGGCCTCATCTTCGGCCGCCACCACAGCTAGATTAAGGGGCTCCCCCTTAGCCAAGTTATAAATTTCTTCTAAGTATTTCATGATTACCCCCTTTCTATATAGTCCTGCCACTGATCAATGAGCTCATCCTCTGGAGCAAGGCCTTTGGCTCGATTGATTTCTGTAAGGGCTGCTTTTTTATCTCCCAGTTCAAAAAGAGAGATTGCAAGATTAAGCCTAAGATCGGGATGATCCGCCAGCTTAAGGCCCTCTATAAGCTGTACTCTGGCTTCTTCGGCTTCCTGAAGAAAAAGGTGACAAAGGGCCAGTTCATTGTAAAGATGGATATCATCTCTTTTGGTATGCAAAAGTCCATAGAACACCCCTAGGGCTTCGCTATGGTGCTCTAAAAAGCGAAGACTCAGGCCATAATAAAAATGAAGATCATACCAGTGGGGAAAATCAATCAGTAAGCTCTTAAATACCTGTCTTGCTTCTTCATAGCGCTCTTTAAAAAGAAGTTCACGTCCAAGGAGATACTCCTTCTTCTTTTCTGCTAGCACCATCATTGAAAAAACCTCGTCGCGAATTTCCGTAGGAAGCTCCTCATCAAGAATCCCACGCCAAGACCTTAGTGCTTCTTCGTAACGCTCTTTATTGTAGTAAAGATAGCCCCTATGATACCCCACAGGCCAGGATGGCTTTTCTTTATCCAGAAGCTCCAGGGCAAGATCAGAATAGTCATAACCTTCTTTTATAAGATCGTTGCATCTCTCAGCAGCAAAAAGAAAAAGTCCCTCCTCTTCCAGGTCTAGGTGAATCAATCCCAGGGCCATAATAAGTGACTTCAGAGGGTTGTCCCTTCTTTCATAGAGATAGCCTAAAAGAGGTTGCAAGGTTTTAACAAAGGGGCGATAGATATCCTTGTCCTTAAAATCCTTATCAGCGCCATAGAGGCTTAGGATGCCTTCAAGGATTTCTTCTGTGCCAAAATCCAGCTCTCCCCTTTTAATCTTTTTTTCAAGGACCGTCGTATAAAGGGGAAGATTAAGACCCTTGGGCAAAATAATATCTCCTAGCTTGAGTTCTCTTCTTAGTTCTAAAAAGGACAGATCTTCAAGGGTTTTATTAAACAGTGTCATCTTCTTCCTCCAAATACCTAAAAATGTGCTTATCAATGATTTTATTGCGGTAGAGCTCAAAATAGCTCTGCTTTTTTGCCCGCATAATACGTACTTTCTTGTCACTGGTAGAAATCGTCAGTTCTTCTATATATTCTCTGGAGGCCATAACGCCGTCACAGGCTACAGAAGCCGACCGAAAGCGAGCCTTTACGACTTTAATGGTCACCTTGGCTCCTGCAGGAATAACCATAGAATTTTTAAGGGGCCTATTTATACGATTATCATTGGGCTGCAGCGGTGTAATCTGGAAACAGGGCAAATCCCAATGAATCGCTGCTCCTCCGGCCCAGATAGCGTATCCCGTGGTGCCGATGGGTGTAGAAAAAATAAGGCCATCTCCCGTAAAATAATTAAAGGGTTTTCCATCGATATAAATATGGGCCTCCAGCATTTTGGGGTGATAGTGCTTTATTACGGCTTCATTAAAGACGTAGTTCACGACTTCCTTTCCACTGATGGTTTTACTAACAACTTCTAGGAGGCAAAACTCGTCCATTACGGGATTTTCTTCCCTTAAAATAGTGGGCAGAAGATGAATCTCATCGGGAAGAAGACCGGGAAGAAATCCGAGATTTCCCGTATTGACCCCCAAAAAGGGCAGATTGGCCTCCTCCATGGTACGAATGGCACTGAGCATAGTACCATCGCCGCCAATTACAACAATGATATCAGGATTTTCCTTTGTTAGGATATAGCCTTCTTTTCGAAGAAGACTCATCACTTGATTTTTAACGGCAAGGCTTTTTTTAACTTTGTTATGAAAGATATAGATTCGTTTATACATCTCTTTCCTCCCTGCATAGGAGCTGCTTTTCATAATCTATACGGTAGTTGACCGATTTTTGGGCTAGGCCTTCACCGTCATAGTAGCTAAGAATGCTCTCTCCTCCAGGGCTTTTTCTTCCTGGGAAAAAGAGGAATCTTCGGTTTCTTCTTTTTTTCGCATAGTCAAGTTCCAAGGTTTCTTTAATAAGAGAACCGGAGAAATCTCCCAGGATTTCCAGCTTGTTTTCCAAGGAGTGGCGATGGTAAATTTTGTCCTTGGGAAAATGTTGGGCCATCCAGTGGTAAACATCAAAGGCCCCTCTATTTCTACTAAGATATTCAAAGCTGATGGGAATGTCTTCCTTTGGATAAAGGTCCATCATCCGCTCAATGATTTTAAGAAGCTTTAGTTCAGAGTAACTGAGCTCCACTGTTTTTAGTACCTCATAGGGGGCAAAGGAGGAAGCCAAAATACCCTGGATCTCTCTCTCCTCAAAAAGCTTAGTACCGGGCATAAGCTTTAAAAATCCCAGCTGAATGAAATCTCCTCCTAAACTTTCAAGCTCCAGGTGGCTCTTTCTAATATTTTCAAAGGTCGTTCCCGGAAGCCCACTGATAAGATCAAGATGAACATGACCGGGAAAGGCCTTTATAAACTCTTTTAATTCTTCTTTGTATTTGGAATAAAGCAAGCTTCGATAGACTTTTTTATTCACTTCATCATCGGTGGATTGAATTCCGATTTCTACTTGAAATAGGTCTTCCCTTACACCTTTAAGGGCCTCTATTAGCTCACCGCCCAGAAGATTGGGAGCTAGCTCCATGTGAAAGGAAGTTTTGCCTCTATCCTGATCTTTTATATACTCAATAATCTCCAAGCTCTTACGCAGATGTACATTGAAGCTACGATCTACGAATTTTACCAAGGGAATTTCAGATTCAATAAGAAGCAAAAGATCTTTTTTTACCAGTTCCATGGGCCGATAGCGAACACCGGTGGATCCACTCATACAGTAGCTGCAGGAAAAGGGGCAACCCCTTTGAGCTTCGTAGTAAACAATGGTTTTATTTTTTGTCTGGCTGTGGGGATAGGGAAAATCTAGTATTTCCTCACGGTTAATTGGGGCGAGATAACCCTTTGTGCTGATGGATTTCCACTGGGACGAATCCCCGGGATTCTTTAGAAAACTCCTAAAGGGGCTTTCTCCTTCTCCCATTACTACCCCATCACAAAGGCAAAGATAATCCATAGGTCTCCCCATTACTTCAGGACCTCCGCAAAGATAAATTCCTTCAGGATGAATCATCCTCATCTCCCTAAGAAGTTTTTTTACAAAATCTCCATTCCATATATACACAGAAAAGCAGATCACTTCGTAGTTCTCAAAATCCGAGTCAAGAAGGATCTCCCTAGGTTGCATATTTATGGTGTATTCCTTTAAATCCACCTCATGGCCTTCTTCTTTTGCTATCTCACTTAGATAGCCTAGGGCCAGATTGGGATGAACGTAGCGGGAATTTAGAGCAAGCAGTAGTATTTTCATCATTACCTCACCTCTATTATAGACGAAACTTAGGCCTGTGACTAGAGTTCTAATTGGTAAGAGAGTTACTTCAAAGAAAAAGGCCTCTTACGAGGCCCAGAGTGAAGACAAATAACAGTTTAATAGAAGCAGTGGCTTGATGTATTTCAGGCCACTGCTCTTTTTAAGAAGAAATGTTCATACAAAGATGATAAAAGACAAGAAAACGGCCCTGTACCATGG
>JAAYGQ010000002.1 GCA_012727635.1 Tissierellia bacterium
ATTTTGAGAGGGTTTGATGTTGGTCTTGAAATGTCAGGATCTCCAGCCGGATTTAGAGAGATGATTGAAAATATGTATAATGGTTCAAAGATTTCTCTACTCGGTATTCTTCCTAATTCTACTGCGGTTGATTGGGATAAAATCATCTTTAAGGCTCTTACTCTCAAAGGTATTTATGGTCGTGAAATGTGGGAGACATGGTACAAAATGGAGCAAATGTTGGTAAGTGGCATTGATTTATCTCCCATTATCACTCACAGGTATCACATCGATGATTTTCAAAAAGGATTTGATGCAATGGCAGATGGCAATAGTGGCAAAGTGATACTAAGCTGGGATTAATCTCTCAATCGATATAGCTGAAAATAGAAAGAGGAGGGTGTCTAATAAGGGCATCCTCTTTTTTTATTTTATGCTGCTGCTTTTTCTAAGATTTTCTGATTAAAAGATAAATCTCTTGCCTTTTGATTTAAAGGGTTCAAATTGACTCTAAAAAGAGATGTTTTAGAGTTTTTACGAGTGTTATTTACAGCTTTACGCTTCTTAGTTGTTTTCCTATATAGCTTTAAGATATTAAAAGCAATAGCAAAGATAGCAAAATCCATTTTGATTTTGTCTTTGCCAGTATGTCTGAATCGATTATATGATTTATTGAATTTCATTTGTCCAAACACTGCTTCTGGTTCGATAGGACGTTTTCTTCGCATCCTTAACCCCTCTTCTGAAGTTAGTCTTTCACGTGCTTTTCGCCTGTGTTCTCTTAATTTGTGATTAACCTCTATCTCTCGATTTTCTTTTGATTTATGACATGAACCTCTCATGGGACATCCCTTACAGTTCTTTGCTTTATAAATTGCTATCTGAGAAACAAATCCTGATTTATTTTTTCGAGTAATATTCTCGGTGCGATACATGTGTTGACCCATCGGACAAACAAAGTAATCTTCCTGTTGGTTATAATAAAGGTTTTGCTGAAAAAAAGGATTATTCTTATAAGACTTTTTCTGCTCCTTGTGAAAGTAATTGTATTTTACATAAGCTTCAATCTCTTCTTTCTGCATATACTCATAATTCTCCTCACTTCCATAACCTGAGTCAGCACTAGCCTTCTCAGGTAATTTGTTATAGCATTTTTGAAAACTTTCAAAAAAGGGAATTAAGGTAAGGGTGTCTCCTGGATTAGGGAAGAAATCGTAATGAGTAATAAACTGATTCTCAGTTCCAATTTGCTCATTATAAGCAGGCTTTAATTGACCATTTCTCATATGATCATCCTTCATACGCATAAAAGTTGCATCAGGATCTGTCTTACTATAACTGTTTCTATCTCCCATAATTTCAAGCTTTTGCTCGTATTCTTCTAGTTTTGGGAGATGTTTACCTTCTAAATCCTTGATTTGTTTTAGCTCTTTCTTTGTCCTGTTTTCTTTATTTATTGCAGCGATACGCTGTTTCAATTCTTTGCTGTTGATAGGAGTTGGAAGATCATCATCTGGTTCATTATCTTGTGCAATACCTTCTTCTATTTGCGAAAGAATGCCTCGTACTTTAGCCTCTAACTTCTCTTTGTATCCTTCAATTGATTTACGCCAAACAAAGGTGTAGCGATTGGCCTTACTTTCTATTTTAGTACCATCAATATAAATTTCTTTTAATGTGATGTATCCCATCTCTACAAGCATATAAACTACTTGAACAAATAGGCCGTGGATATTATCTTTCAAACGAAGAGAACGAAAATTATTAATAGTGCGAAAGTTGGGTTGCTGATCGCCTGAAAGCCACATGTAATG
>JAAYGQ010000192.1 GCA_012727635.1 Tissierellia bacterium
ACTGATTTAATTAGAAACTCCTTACTAAGGCAAGATTTCAAGCAAGTTGTATTATCGATAATGACCAAGAATCCCTGCTTTTAAAGTAGGGATTTTTTGCCTCATATCCTTATCGCGTAAGAAAAAACAAAAGATAAAAAGTGGCATAGCCTTTTGGGTCATGCCACTTTTTTAATTAACGGATACAATCACAGTTCTAGTTTGAAATGGTTGTGTATTCTGTATTTATATCGACTCAAATTAAGGGCTTTATATTGAATTTGAGTTATAATTTGATAACCAGCTCCACTAGGGTGAAAGTTATCCGGTGACAGATATTGGTCTAGATGATTTTGGAACACTTCCTAGGTAGGTATATAGGAAGATTTAAAATCCGAGTCAATAATCAAACCAGTCTCGAAGTTCCATTCCAGTAGAAATCTGGTTTTATTGGTTCTTCTCTACCCTAGGGATCATATAAACCAATAAATACCAATTGTGCTTTGGATTGATTGCTCGGATTTGACAAATTATAAAATTCAAATTCTTGTATAGTTATTTAATGCTTCTTTAAAGGAGATATTCATTGTAGGTTCATCGGTATACTCCAGACGGTTTAAGTCGTTTCCTCCGATAGAAATAATAATTAAATTAGCCTTACTAAGGTTGGGTGTATAGGAGATGTCTTTCATCATTTCTGCAAGATCTTTGCTTTCGTATCCTGGGATGGCGATATTGCTTATTACTATTGGCTTCTTATTTCCTTTATTTATTAAATCCACAATTCTTTTTCCTGTACCAAGTTTTTCTTCATCGCCATACCAAATCTTTTGTTTAATAAATTATATGGTCTTTACGCTCAAGTTTTACAATGCTGCTCCGGTTTCTTTTTTAAGTTGCTCGGTGTAGAGATTAAAGTAGGAAGCTTTTTTCTCGAGGAGTTCATTGTGGGTCCCGGCCTCAAGGACTCTTCCATGATCAAGAAGGATGATCTCATCGGCTTCTTGGATGGTGGAGAGGCGGTGGGCGATAATTATCGTAGAGCGGCCCTGACTGAGCCTTTTAATACTTTTTTGTATAATGCCTTCGGTGTGGGAGTCGATGCTGGCGGTGGCTTCATCTAGAAGCAAAAGTTTCGGATTTCCTGCCAGAGCTCTGGCGAAGTTTATCAGTTGACGCTCTCCGGCACTGAGGTTTTTACCCCCTTCATCTATGGCTTCATCCATGCCTTTTTTCAGACGCTGAATCATCTCAGCCCCACCCAGTTCTTCTAAGGCTTTTTTAGCAACTTCCAATGTGATTTCTGGGCGGTTAAAAGCAATGTTTTCATAGAGGCTTGCCTTCATTAGGTAGGGATCTTGGAGCACCATGGCACACTGAGCTCGGAAGTTTTGCAAGTTGAGCTCTTGAAGAACTTGGTTATCCATAAAGATCTCACCTTTTTCATAGGGGTAGAATCCGAAGACCAGGTTCATAATGGTGCTTTTTCCTGAACCGGTGGTGCCAACAATTCCCAAAGTTTTCCCAGGAGGCAGATGGAAGCTCACTTCTTTTAAAACCGGTTGATTCTCCAGATAATTAAATGTAACATCTTGAAAACGTACTTCTCCTTTAAAGAAAATGGTTTTTTCTTTTTTAGGAATAATGGGGATTTCCAATAATTCACTTAGGTGATTATAGGCCCCTTTGGCACTTTCCAGTTGCCCGATGCGCTGCATAATATTTTGGAGTTGGTTAAATATCTTGATGCTAAAGTCAATGAGTAGATACATACTTCCTAGGCTGATTCCCTTTCCGCTAAAGTGGCTTAGACCAAAGAATAGTAGAATCATAGCCCTGGTAAAAGCCCCTAGGAAACCAATGGCATTCCAGCTGGCAAGGGCCTCTAGTTTTGTCATCTGCAGTCCTGTGTCATAAAGGTCACTACTGATATCTTCATATTCAGAAAGGAGTAGGCCTTCTTTTCCCATGCTTTGCATTAGGCTCATTCCTTGAATGCTTTCACTTATATGGGCATTGACAGCACTGAGTTGCCTACGGTACTTGGTGTTGTAACCTTTGGATTTCCTACTATAAAAAACAATAAGACCTGCAATCAGCGGTAGAGGAGCTAGGGCAATGAGTCCCATACGGAAATCTTTTATAAAGAGTATGCTGTAGATTCCTATGAGATACAAAGCAGCAATGAGCATTTGTGAAAGGACGGTTTGGAAAAGAACGCGAACATCATTGGCATCATTTACAAGGCGGGACACCAGTTGGCCTGAGGGGTGAGTATCAAAGTAGGCTACAGGAAGTTTCTGAACTCTATGGAAGACCATTTTTTGTAGATTTGATGCAATAGCATTGGCGCAGCGCTGAAAGCCATAGTTGGCCAGATAGGACAGGAGACCGCCTAGTATCATAAAGATAAGATAGGCAACGAGAAAATAAGCATAGATCCTTGGATCGCGAGCGCCTTGTCCTTCTATTAGTTCTTTATCCAAAAGGTGGGCAAGGATTAATGGAGATGCCAGCTCGGCTCCTACGGTGGAAAGCGCCAATAGGAAACTTAGGATAAGATTTTTTCTTTCTTTTAAGGCAATGGGAAGGAGAAATTTAAACATCATTTCCTCCTTGTAGGAGCCATTGTTGCCAGTACCATCCCCTTAAACCCAATAGTTCTTGATGAGTGCCTCTTTCGCTAATGCGACCCTGATTAAGAACGATGGTTTCATCACAGTTTTTCACAGCACTTAGGCGATGGCTAATAAGAAGCAGCGTCGTTTCTTTGGGTAATTGTTCTAAATGCTTTTCAATGTGGCTTTGAGTTAAATTGTCCACAGCCGAGAGGGTATCATCAAGAAGAAGAAACTTCGGTTTTCTATAAAGAGCCCTAGCAAGACTTAGACGCTGTTTTTGGCCTCCGGAAAGGTTGATCCCATTTTCTCCAAGGAGGGTTTCCATTCCAAGGGGCATCTCGACAAGGTCTGGCAAGAATCCCGCCATATCAAGGCAAGTGCAAAGATAAGGGCTTTCTTCTTCACCAAGAAGAATATTCTTTTTAAGGGTTTTAGAAAATAAAATATGCTCCTGGGGTACAAAGCCGAGGGTCTGGCGGTATTTTTCTAAATCTATGTCTTCGAAATCCTGTCCATCAAGGCGAATACCCTTAACTAAGGGATAGATCCCCAGCAGTTGTCGTAAAAGGGTTGTTTTCCCCGAGCCGATAGGTCCCACAATACCCAATCGTTTTCCCTGGGGCAGATCAAGATTAATGTCAATCAGGCTAGGATTATCTGTGTAGCTAAAGTTAACATCTTTAAAGGAAAGATTTCCTCCGGGAGACAAGATCCCTCCTTTAGGTAGGGGTTCATCATCGAAGTTTAGGAGTTCTTGAATTCGGCCCCAACTTGTTTTAGCTTGTTGATTGACGGCCATATATTCACCAAAGGCCATCATAGGCCAGGAGAGCATTCCAAGATATAAATTAATGGAAACAAGCCCTCCAAGACTTAATAGACCGCTGCGCACATATGCGACACCAAAGGCCATGGCAAGGAAAAAACTCATTCCAGGAATGGCACGACCGGTGAAGTTGAAAAGAGAAACGTATTTTGAAACATCATTTCTATCTTTTCTTAGACTCTCGCTAAGGGTGTTCAGCTTTTCTTCCTGGGCCTCTTCCTGTACATAGGCCCTTAGAACTCGAAGTCCCCGGCTGTGGGCTAGGACCATGGCGCTGAGCTCATCGGTACGCTTTTGGGCCCTGGTAAAAGACTCATCGATTTTGCCTTCGAGATACTTGGAGGCGAATATAAGTAGGGGCAAGGGTAGTATACTTACTAGAGTCAACTGCCAGGATATACGCATCATCAATAGAAGAATAACAGCGGGATAAAAGGTGCTGTCCATAAGAGCCATCATGCCAAAACCAGTATAATCCCCTAGGCTTGACACATCTCCCGTGGAACGAGACATGATCTCACCGCTGCTATGATGGTGAAAAAAGAAGGGATTTTGATGGATGAGCTTTTCCATTATCTTTTTACGCAATTCATGCATAGCGGCATTGGCTGCATTAAATAGGTAGAAATCTGCAAAATATCCCAGAATATAATTGATAAGGCTTAGCGAAAAGAGCAAAGCCATTATTAATTTATAGGTGCTAAAGGTAAGTGTATTGCTTTGAAGTCCATCTCTAATGATCCCAACAAACATTGGTGGCACCAAAATAAAGACATCAATAAAGACCAGTGCCGTAAGTGCAATATGATAGGATTTTTTGTGAGCCTTATAAAACCATTTGAGCTCATAAAGTAAATGAAACATATTTCCTCCGAACCAGAAAAACACCCTGGGGGGAATCTCTAGAAAACCCATGGAACTATGCTAAAAATAGCACTATACATAAGCAAATGTCAAGGCAGATGTTTTCTATTTAACATTCCTCTTTTGTGACTAATAAAAATTATTTAGGTCAGTTTTCAAAGTAAAGGCAACACTGTGTTGAAATCATCTCTGTTTAATGAACTACTTGCATTATCAAGGTAAAAGAGACAGGAATGCTTCTTTGTATAAGCACTATTTCCTTGTTTTTTATGG
>JAAYGQ010000193.1 GCA_012727635.1 Tissierellia bacterium
CATTATTACAATGTGATTTATTATTTCCCCCGCATCACGCTCTGCCGCCAAAAGCTGTTCGGACATTTCGCCGGCGGACAAATTACGGGATAGCCCTCCTATAGTTGACGCACAAAAGCTGCAACCCATTCGGCAGCCTGCCTGCGATGATAGACAAATGGTGTTGCCATATTTGTATTTCATGAATACGCTTTCTATGGTGTTTCCATCCTCAAGCTCAAATAAATATTTGCGAGTCTTGTCTATCTTAGATACCTGTACCTCGAGAGGCTTAAAAATACCAACATGACAGCCTTCCCTCTCAAGCTTGTCAGATAGGGTGGCGGGTATGTTTTTCATCTTTTCGAATGAATTAGCACCCTTATAGAGCCAAGCAAAAATTTGCTTGGCTCTGAATTTAGGTTCTCCCATTTTCACCAAAAGTGACTCTAGTTCATTAAATTGTAAATCTTTCAAATTAGTTTTTTCTTTCATAATTAATCTACATCGTGTCTTGCCAATATAGCTGCTGGTGTTTTGCGCATTGTGTTGAATACAGGTATCAATCCTACTATGGAGTTGAACACATAAACAATAATCACTGCTCCAAATACTACCACCGGATTCATGGCAAACATATTTGATAGGAACGATATCTGACATAGGTGATAAAGTATATAGGACATGACTCCTATTCCAACCACACTGCCTACAGTAGTTATAGCGAATATCTCACCTAAGAACATCTTATATATATCTGTTTTCTTAATTCCGATAGCTCTAAATATTCCCACTTCTTTGATTCTGGATAAGAATGATGAGCGAGTCATTAGAAGTATTTCGATTAAGGAAATAGCTAACATTATTAGCCCCATGATTATAGTGCTCTTGTTGGATTTACTTCTACTATCTACATATGATTTTTTATCTTTCTCATAAGCTGACTTGACGTTGAGGTTCTTTTCCTGCAAGTTACTCAAAGCACTATCTTTATCTGATGGTGCAACATCAAACCCCTTACTTTCTGTAATCATAGAATACTTTATTGTGTTCTCATTTACAAGATAAACTTCCATATTTTCAGGACTTTGATAATATCCTACCACTTTTAACTTCTGACCATTTACTTTTTGGTCTATTGTCTTATTTAGTGGCATTGCATCTGCCATGCTATAAGGAACCATCACTTCATAGTCATTTTCAGGAAGTCTGCCTTTTTTAACTGTGTATTCACCAGCATAAGTGGCATAATTATATGGTCTAGCTGGTACTCCTAAATCGGAAGCCCCTTCCTCTTCATGGTAACTATTATATTTCATGTCAATAAACATTGAAGGGTCTGCATATATTACAGGTTGTATTTTATCAGTAATTCCTACTATAGTAAAATCTTTTAATGGTTTCAACGAAATGATTTGATTTAGCATTTGCTCTGCATCGGTGATTCCAACCTGGCCCGCAGTACCAGTACCAAACATTTTTTCGATAGCCATTTTGTCAACTACTATTTCTTGTGGGTTTTCAGGCATTCTGCCGTGGATTAAATCCGCCTCAGTAATGTCGTTTATGTCAGTTAGTGCGCCAATTAAACCGCTTTCTGCATAAGACGTTTGATAGTAGAAGTCCATTTTGAATCTACCAGATACAGTCGAGGTGTTTGGGAAAACATGTTTAACCCCTTCAGTCTTTTCGTATTGCAGATAGTCCTCAACTCCAATTTTAGGCATTTCTACAGATAGGTATTCTCTGTTGTTTCCTATAAAGTCCTCATCCTGCACATCAAAGCTGGCATATATGCTGCTAAGGGAGTAGGTTATAAAAATACCTGCAACCATAAATCCTATTAGTAACAATTTTTTTAGTATAGGATATGCGAATATTTTTTTGAACCCAGCAATCATAGATGGGAAAAAGCCTATTATAGAACTATACTTTTCCTTTATGTCGCTGTCCACTACTTGATCAAAATTAAAGTTATAATTTTCATAAAGTGTTTTGTTTATTTCCTGATAATGGTCATCTACAAGCTCAATTGCAGAGTTGCTATCAATGACTTCTATTCTGCGGTCGGTTTTACTCTTGATATAGATATTGCCATTTTTGATTACGATATCCATATCTAAAGAATCTTCTTGTCCGCCATAGAAGTTAAGGTTTACAGAGCCATCATTAACAGTCTCTTGCTTTTCAAAATCCTTTAGGTAGAACTTGTTATCAATTCTATAATCAAGATTGTCGTCTGTCTGGTTTTCGTAGTCTTTGACTATTTTACCATCCTTAAGCTCTATTACTC
>JAAYGQ010000194.1 GCA_012727635.1 Tissierellia bacterium
GTAAGGGCTGTTTTTTGTTGATATATCAAGCTTTTTCGCTTGTTTTACCCTGCGGAAAATCAAAGAGAAAAGAGCCGCCCACGGCTAGAATTTACATCCTAGTCGTGCAACGGCTCCTTTTTTATTTGAGCAAGATTGTATACTGAAGTGCGCCATCCTACTAGGGTAAATGAATCCCCCATTATAGCGCTTGCGTCTAGAATAAAGCTACCAGACCTCATTTGAAAGGGCACATTATGAGCTACCATGATGTTACCGCGCCCCAGCCTAGACGTATTCAAACTTTACACGCATTAAGTTAATCAAATAGATAAATGGCTGTGCTCCATGGCCGTCACCGATGGTGCATCGATAGGCAAATAAAGCAAAATATATCAAGATGAATTTGCCTATCAAGCTTATCCTAAGAGCAGATTCAAGTCCATGCCTGGCGGCTAATAAAGTACATAATCATTTTAATCCTTCTGCTTTAGAAAGAATCACTAACTGTATATTGATAGTTCCTAAATTATGTATTGGTGATTTCTTATATTTAAGCCCAGAAGGAATATTTTGATTATACTTTTTTCTAACCTTATGGGGTCATTACTTCTTCTAGTTCACCAATTAGTTTTTGAAGATTTTTAATTACAACTTTTTTATCGGATTTATTATCCTTGCTACTCAAATTCAAATAATCCCACAATGCAGCGGTGATATTTGCTTCCTTGGTGGCAAAAACAACATAGGGCTTCTGATTTCTTTTAATAAAGGCACCTAGATCTTCCTTTACATATAATCGATAGTCAACATAGGATGTTGTTTTTTCAATAATAAAATTATAATTTTCGTATTGCTTTAAGATACTGACTATATTTTTTAAATGATCTTTGTATTCGCTAGGGGTGTATGTAATTCCAGATAAACTATTAATTCCAGCATAAGGAATTCTACTAAAACCATTTTTTATATTTAAAACATGGTCTACTCTTATGATTTCAGTAATTTTTTTGCTTTTTATTACGTTGAAAAAGTTTTCTCTTCTTAAGTAGTAATAATCCATAAGTTCTTTTTTATTTTTTACTCTTGAGCGTTCTAATATGGATTTTGCAACATTATCGGGCATAGTTACTAGAGACAGTTCACTGCCCTTTAGAAGAGTGTTTTCTACTTCTTTTTCAAATTCATTTAATGACCTAAAATATTCATTCCTGTTTTTATATGTAAAAATATGCATAAGGGGTTTACACATATCCAGATAAGCGTTAAATTCTTCCCTCAGTGATTCCACGGCCATTTCTTCTTGAAACAGTATATTAGTAATGTTATCGGCCATTGGACCCAGTGAGTTAGCCGAAATAGCTGCTTTTTTAGGTGCTACAAATATTGTCCGACTAAAGGTTCCATCTCTTTTTTTAGGGTAATAGTAGGGCTCTATGGCACCCGACATATAAAGAGGAATCCATTTTGAAATGGCCTCTAGCATTTCATCGAGATTGCGACTTACAGTATGGATAATCTTAATACGGTTTCCTTAAGAAATTACCCTATAAAGTTGCTCAGCCCATTTTAACTGAAAGGCGACGTCTTCAGTTAACCAGTCCATGGGTTCATCACTATATAATAGTAGTTCTCCCGGTTCCTCCTTATCCAAAACAATGGACAAAAATCTTAAAACGGCTTCTCTTTTTCCTTGAAGCCCATAATATAAGGAAACATCCTTATCTGTTTCTATTTTATCCCCTTGCCTAGTATCTACATAATTAAAAAATAAGCCATCCTTCTTCACTTTGTTTATCTCATCAAGAAAAGAATCAACAGAGTCTGTTTCCGAGTTGCTTTCTAATAATAGCCAATTGTATACTTCCTCGGTGGCTTTATCTGGAAAATCAAATACTTCCTTAGGCACTTTTATCCTTTCAGCTAAAACAATTTTTTGATACTCTTCTAAGGATTGCTTTATAAAATAAGCTGACATTTTTATTAAATATTCTGCATCGGGAACTAGCCTTCTTTCTCCTCTTCTCAATCTACTAATATGAGAAGGATCCAAAGAAATATGCATGGCGAGAGAGCTATTGGTTGTTTTTGTGATATTCATTAAAAAATCAAGTTTTTCATAAAATTTCATATATAAATACCTCAATTAAATTGTATCAAATCTTTACGATATTTACAATCATTCTGACACTAATCATGTCAAAGCATTTGACAATGTCAAGAATGTAGAAAAAACATAATCTTATGGACTTTATTGTATAATAGAATTAAATTTTCGCCTATTGAATGCGAATTATACGTAAAAAAATCTTTCTTCAAAGTTCTGCCTCTTTCAATTATGAAAATAATAACATATTTTAGCCCTTAAATGATCATTGTAGTAAATTGAAAATTTTAAAGTAATGGAAGCAACCTACATAGACACAGTCTGAGTTAATAATAAAAGCATTGAGTTCACTTTTATTGTTAATCAAAAGGAGGGTAATGCTCTTAGATGAACTTAACAAAAACTTTTACATGATGGATCTTTACTTATTTTCCAAATTTTACTTAAGGAGTTTTAAAAATGAAAAAACACTTAATTTGCGTCCTATCCATTATTCTTATTCTATCTCTACTACCTATTAATGCCTTTGCGGCACCTAAAGTTAAAACGGGAACCATTACTGGATCTGTTTCTGAAGCTCAACTTAGACTGCCCTTGCCCCTAGAGGGGGTGAGCGTTACAGTGGAAGGCACAGATAAATCAGTGGAAACCAACAGACTCGGAAGATACACACTCACCAAGGTTGAAGAAGGTGAAGTTGTACTTCTATTTTCAAAAGAAGGATATGAAGACATTAGAAAAACCGTTAACCTAAGAGCCAACAGAATTAATAATGTCTATGTGACTATGGACAAAAACTCCTCACCTATGGTGGAAATAATAGGACAAGTCAAAGCCAAATACGAAGTAAAGGATGTTCTAGCAACAATAATACGGATCTATCCAGATTCTGTTCCCATGATTCTTGAACTAATCATCCCGGCGAATACACCTTTGAGAGATATAGTTATTAGTGGGTTATTAATGCTGGACGCTGAAAAAGTTATTGATGAAATAGACAGTGATATTTTAGATTCAGTGCTAAATAACTTCAATCCCCAGGATCTTATAAATCTAATCCCGGATTTACCCGAGGAAATCAAGCAACTTCTACGAAAAATTGTACCGGGTTCAATAACCAATGAGATGCCTTTGCCCGGAACCATTATTACCGTACGAGATGGAAGTCGCGTAATTAAAGTCACTATAGCTGATAAAAATGGTTCCTATAAGCTAAATATCCCAGAAAACTGTGATGTGGAATATTTACTTTATGGATTTGAAACCCAATCACTGAATGCCTTGGACATCACCGACACAACCTACCTGCTCACCGCCGGAGGCACAGTAAGAGGCACAGTGACAGGAGAAGACAACGAGCCTCTAGAGGGCACAGAGGTAACTGTTGTATCAGCAGAAGGAAAACCCTCGGGAATAACCGATGCACAGGGAAACTATGTAATCACAGGCGTCAAGCGTTTACTCCCTGGTTTTGGTGGTGGCTTCGGAGGCCACACTGTGTCCTTTGATAAAGAAGACTATATAACTGCAAGGGCAACAGCACTGTTTGCCTTTGGTCAAGCAAGAGCAGATAAAAAACTAGAACTCGCACCTCCCTTTGGTGATCTCGATGTTTTAGTGAAACCAAAAAATTATTTCGACTGGATATCACGTGGTGGTATAACAGTGAAAATCTTTGAAAACGAAAAGGTACTTTATTCTAAGAAATTAACAGCCTTAGATATAGAAGATTTGTTGTCAGGAGGTAGTATGGCAAAATACAGCCTTCGTGATTTACCCATTGGCGTGTACAGGGTAGAATTTAAAGATAACCCCATGTGTCAGAGTAGTTGTCGTACCGATTAAAATAAAGTATCCTAAAGGATAACAGGAGGACGACAACATGGCTTATACGAAAAGAATCAAAGAAACAGCAATAAAGATGATGTTACCACCAGAAAACACACCCCTAAAGAAAGTGGGAGAAATACTTGGAATTTCTGATGGAACTCTAAGAAACTGGCGCCAGGAGCTTAGAGATAATGGACACTCTCTTTTCACAGAAGACACACCCGCAGATAGATGGAGTAGCCAAGACAAATTTCTTGTTGTCACCGAAACAATGAAGATGAACGAAACTGAGTTATCAGAGTATTGCCGGGAAAACGGTCTTTATGCAGATCAAGTAAAAACCTGGCAAAACAATTGTATAAACGCTAACGGGAACATTACCGCCCAGATAGCAGAAATCATGCAGCAAGATAAAGCGACCCAGCGTGAGATAAAACAACTCAAAAAGGAACTGCAAAGAAAAAATTCTGCTCTAGCTGAGACAGCTGCTCTCTTGGTACTACGAAAAAAAGCCGAAGCGATTTGGGGACCCTCAGAGGACGAGGAAGATTAACCAGCACTACAGATCGCATAAATCTTATTCAGCTGGTGGAAGAGGCTGTCGCCTCTGGTGCAAGGCAAGCGAAGGCTTGTGACGAGCTAGGAATCTCTGCAAGGACCTATCAAAGATGGGTGAGCCCAAAGGAGCCCCAGGAAGATCAGCGCCAGGTAGCTGAGAGGCCTGCCCCTAAAAACAAATTAACAGCAAAAGAGCGTGAAAGCATCCTGGAGGTCGTCAACAGACCTGGTAATGCAAGTAAACCACCCAGTCAAATTGTTCCAGCCCTTGCCGATGAAGGCGTCTACATTGCTTCAGAATCAAGTTTTTACCGAGTTATGAAAGAGGCTAGTCAAATCCACCACAGAGGTCGTAGTAAGAAGCCAACTACAAGAGCCCTTGCTAGTCATGTTGCTACTGGTCCTAACCAGGTTTGGTCTTGGGATATTACCTATCTTTCTGGTCCCATCAGAGGCATGCACTACTACCTCTATCTTATTATCGATATCTTTAGCCGAGATGTTATGGGGTGGGAAGTTTGGGAAGAAGAGTCAGCAGAGCATGCCAGTCGCCTCATCCGAAAAGCAGTGCTAGCCCAAGGCTTGAAGGGGCGCAAGAGACCACTTGTGTTGCACTCGGACAACGGGAGCCCCATGAAGGGCTCTACCATGCTCTATACACTGTACCAGCTAGGCATTACTCCTTCCCGCAGTAGACCTCGCGTGAGTAATGACAACCCCTACTCCGAGTCATTATTTAAAACCTGTAAATATCGACCTGATTTTCCAGTAAAGGGTTTTGTATCCCTAGAAGAAGCAAGAAAGTGGTGCTTAGGCTTTATTAAGTGGTATCGTGATGAACATCATCATAGCAAGATAGGCTTTATCACGCCACGTCAAGTTCACTTAGGCATGGCAGATGAAATTCTTGAAAAAAGACGACTAGTTTATGAAGAAGCAAAATCAAAGAATCCTCTTCGCTGGTCTGGGTCTACAAGAAACTGGTCTATTCCTAAAGAAGTATGGTTAAATCCAGACAAAAGTTTGATAGAAGATTTGCGACAACTAGCTTGACAAACTCCGA
>JAAYGQ010000023.1 GCA_012727635.1 Tissierellia bacterium
AAGAGACAGGAACAAGGAAAACAAGGAAAATAAGCAAAACAAGGAATAACCCCTGGCTATTAGGCAGGGGTTATTGTTATTACGTTTTTATTTATCTATATAGTTTATTCCAAATCATAACGATAAATATGGGAAGGCTCTTTATCCCAGGGAGTATAAAATTCTACTGTTATGGTGTCCACTTGATTTGCCCCTAAATATTCCTTGAGTTCATTGTGATCAGTAATTCGCTTAAAGAGGTTTTCGGCTTTGTCTTTTAAACTTTCTTTGAACTGTTCCACATCCTTTTCGTAATCCACTTCGAATATAGGTATTTCTATGTAAAATTCCTTTGTATTTGGTTTAATTCCAATACGCCTTAGGGCAACATTACCATGGGGAGTGAAAGGCTCACTGCTAAACTCTGATTGATTGAATTCCTGTACAAAGTCATAGGCGACGCTTTGAAGCTTTAGCTCCTCTTCGGATTGCTTTGGAATCATTGGGTTAATAATAAGGTAAGTGCCGATATTGGTTCCGTTGATATCAATGCTGCGTATCGTAAGAGCTCCAAAGACCGTCTCCATTAGTGCTTCTCTGACGGGTTCATAAAGATTTTGGGGCAAGTTTTTTAATGGTTCTAGATTCTTTTTGTAATCATACTGGATATCTATCTTTATGAAAAGATTATTGTAAAGCTTATTTTTAGACACTTCGTCCATGAGGAGATGGTCTTTTGTTATTTCAATGGAGGAACCATCGATTTCAAGAATGTTTTGTGTATCAAGCCATTTTTGAAAAGAGTCTTCAATAATATTACTAATTTCTTCAAAAGAAGCATTGTCTATCATGGTTTGGACTTCTTTTCTTTTTTCTTCCACTTCTTCCGGTGTATGATTGTTATAAAACTCCCTTAGCTCACTTTGCCGCATTAGCTTTTCTTGTGATGGGCTTTGATCGGCTTTGGAGCAACTTAAAATTAGGCTCAGTGTAAGTAGCACTAGAATCAATAACTTGGTTTTTTTCATTGCCTTGCCTTCCTATTAGAATCCAGATCTAAGGTAATATGTTTTTTTTCACATATAGTGTATCATATTGCTGAACAAAAACAAAAGGGACAGCAGGGGAGTTGTCTAATCAAAATAACAAGTAATAAAACTTTAGATTTTGCCTTTATCAAAACCAATACTAATGAAGAGGAAAAAAAAGAAGTGTAGCCATTAAGGTAGCACTTCTTTTAAATTATTTATTCCATTAACTGTTTTATCCGATTTCCTTTATCAAAACCCTCTCCAATAGAATGAGAGGACTATTCTTTCCACCAGCTGAGCCACTGTTCTACACTGCGCTCCATTTCCAATAGAAATTCCGATGTCCACTTGCGATGAAATAAATCATTAATCTGTCCCTGGGCACCTAGCCGGGGATTTTTTACATGCAGATCTTCTTTTAGCTCTTCTAGGGATTTTTCCCTATAGGTGTCGGTGGAGACCATGGCTTCTTTAGAAAAGCGGGGCGGCTGAGGTCTGTTTTTTTGATGCTCCGTGGGATAACCTATGGCAAGAAGAGTTATGGGCATAGTGTATTTTGGGAGTTTAAACATATCTCGGTGGAGCTCGGCTTCTTCCAGTACATCGCCTATATAACAGCTACCTAGTCCTAGGCTCTGCGCGCAGATGGCAGCGCTTTGGGCGGCAACTAGGGCGTCGCAGGCGCCCAGCATAAGATCTCCCATACCGGGTTTTTTGCAATGGGGGTCTATTTCTTTAAAAAGTCTGTACCAACCTTGGTAATCTATGACAAAAAGAAGCAGCAGAGGGGCCGTGGCAATAAAGGGTTGATGATCACAACTAAGGGCCAATCTGTCTTTTATCTTTTGGTCTTGGATGTCGATGATTTTGTAGAGGGACATATTGCCCGCGGTGGCCGAGCGAAGAGCCGCATTAAGAATCAGATCTTTTTTTTCTTCTTCGACTTCTTGGTCCAGATAGGAGCGTACCGACTTGCGATCAAACAGAGCTTTTTGCATCTTTTCCTCCGTGGAAGAGTTTATAGAGTACAGGAATCATATAAAGGGTCATAAGAGTAGCGTAGAGAAGGCCACCGATGATTACTAGACCCATGGGTTGCAAGGCTTCAGAACCAAGGCCTACGGCCATGGCTAGGGGTACCAAACCAAGTATGGTGGTAAGGGCTGTCATAAAAATGGGTCGAATACGGATTTCTCCCGTATGGACTAGGACTTCATCGATGGGACCTTGGCCTCTTCTAGCTGTATCTACAAAGACGATGCCATTGTTAACAATAACGCCACTTAGGATAAGAAAGCCCAGCATAGCGATAACGCTCAGTGGTTTACCAAAGAGCAGTAGGGCTAGGGCTCCTCCGGTAAAAGCCAGAGGGATGGTAAACATAACGATAAAGGGCGAGAGCAGGGACTGGAACTGAATGACCATAATGCCATAGATGATAATAAAGGCTAAAATCAACATTTTCTGAAGGTCCTTCATGGTGGAATCCACCTGATCTCTTTCTCCGGCAAAGTGGAGCTCGATGCCTGTAGGTGGTGGGGTTTTTTCAATTAGCTTATCAATTTCCTTTGAAACCAGTGTAATGTTGCTATCGGCTTCAATGGAGCCTTTTATCTCAAGATAGCGCTTTTGGAAGAATCTACGCAGGGTTCTTTGGCTAGTAGAATTTTCTACCCTAGCTATGGTGGAGAGCTTTATCTCCTCTCCTTGACTGGTGAGTATTGTAGTGTTAAGAAGTTCTTTTATATTCGGTCGCTCTTCGCCTTCTCTTGTGACGATTAGGGGAAGCTTATCGACTTCAATAAGGGCTTTGGGAAGGGCTAGGCGTTTTTCAAGTTGAAAATATACTTCAGCGGGTGTGAGCATTTTCTCCATGGCTTTTTCTCTATTAATAATAAGATTGAGCTCTTCCTGGGTTTCTTCTTCGGCGATGTAGGCTTCCCTAAGGCCGGGGATGTTTTTCATATCCTCTAGGAGTCTTTCACTGTAGGCCCGGGCCTCGTCGAGATCCTGAGCAAGAACCCAGAGGCTGAGGCCGCTGCCTCCCATTGCATCGAGGCTCATGGTCTGAGACTGAATCTGAATGCGGGCGGGAAGGTCCTTCAGACGATCCTTTATTTCTTTTTCCAGTTGGGCACTGCTGATAGTAGAACTTTCTTTTCGCAGGATATAGAAGTTGATGCTATTGCTGTTTCCCATAAGGGCTTGATTGCTAAGACCACCAATAAGTTCTAGATCTTGCATATCCTGAAGACGACGATAGACTTCATCGGAGACCTCGTAGAGTTCCTCTATATTTTGCCCCGGTTCTTCGGGACTAAGGGTAAGGCTAAGCTGGGGGGTATCCATGGCGGGAATAAATACAGATCCCTTTTCGAGCAGGGCAAAAATGCTACCTCCCAGTAGGAGAAGGCTAAGAATAACCATGATATAAGGGTGTTTAAGGCTCCATGTGAGGCTTTTGCGGTAGAAGTTTATTTCATTTTTTCTTTGCCTTTGGATATAGGGTCGCCGACTGCTGACAGCGGGAATAAGGGTTAGGGCTACAAATAGACTGGCAAAGAGGGAGTAGGTGATGGTGAGGGCCATATCGGTAAAGAGCTCCCTAGCCATGCCCTGGGTAAAGAGAATGGGCAAAAATACAAAGGCCGTGGTCATGGTGGAAGCTGTGATGGCAGGAGCCATTTCTCGAGCGCCATCTAGAGCTGCCTTTTTCGGATCATAACCAAGAAGGCTCAGGCGGTGGGTGTTTTCAATCACAACAATAGAGTTGTCCACCATCATCCCAACGCCTAGGGCAAGCCCCGCCAGAGAAACAAGATTAAGACTGATATTAGAAAAGTACATCAGTACTAGAGAAGTTACAATGGACAGGGGGATGGACAAAGCGATGAGCAGGGTAAAACGCACATCCCTAAGGAAAATGTATAGGATGATCATGGCAAAGAGGCCGCCTATTAAAATGTTTTTCAAGATGGCTTCAATGACCCAGCGAATATACTGGCCCTGATCCATAAGAGGACTCATCTCTAAGCCGGGAAAAGATTTTTCCATATTTTCCATGGAAAGGGCTAGGTTTTTCGAAACCTCTGAAGTATTGGCTTGAGACTGCTTTTGGATGGTTATAAGTAGAGCACTTTTGCCATTGACCTTGGCATAGTAGTCCTTTGAGTTGTCACTCAGCTCAATGGTGCTTACATCCTTTAGATAAATTTTTCCAATGGCTTCTTTACCGGTATCGGTTAAAAGAAGTTCCGGTAATTCTTCCTCCTTCAAGGGATTATCAATGGTAAGGGGAATTAGCCCCTCCTTATCCCTTACATAGCCTAAAGGGAGGGATATGTTCTGGGCCATAAGAAGTTTTGACAAAGTATCTACACTAAGCATTTTTGAAAGATTTGCTGAAGCCAGAGCTTCTTCTTTCTTTGATTCTAGAAGCATGCCTTGGCTTTCTAATAAAACTTCCATCTTTGTTAGCTCGTTGCCTGCAGCCTGGGCTTGAAGGAGCATATTCCCAGCCTGGGCTATCATTTGGCCCTGGGCTGCGCCTATGCTTTCAAGGGAATAAAGAACCTGGTCTAAGCGCTCTTGAAGAGCGGCTTCTTGCTGGGAGTAGAGACTTTCCTTTTCCGTTGCGCTGGCAATCTCACTTTCAGTCCACAAAATGGCTTCTTCAAGATTGCTTTCATCCAGTTCAAAGGGCCATTCTTTGAGATATTGGCGGATTAGGATTTGGGTTTCACTAAGATCTTCCGAGGGGGTCTCAAGCAGAAGTAGAACCTGTTCTAAAGATGTAAGATAGACTTGATTACCAGCTCGATTAAGGCTAATTTCTGTAAGCTCGGAAGCAATGGAAAGACTGGATTCAATCAGTCCATCGGGAAGGGAGCTGGAGCCAGTGGGTATGCTTACTGAAGACAATTGCTCCTTACCCTGCTGGATTTTATCTTTGGCCTCTTCGATTTCCGTCGTCTTTTCATCTAGGGAGCTTTGTATTTTGTCTAAAAGCTCTTTGTTCTTTTTATGAATTTTATCTTCGGAGAGAAAAACCTTAATCTCCTCTCGAAAAAGCCCCGATGCTTCGACACTGGCGACGCCATCGGTTCCTTCGAGTTTCACCTGAAGACTGTCTTCATAGAGCTTAGTAAGCTCCTTGGGAGAGAGGTCTTCATCAAATATAGCCATTACCATAACCGGCAGCATGGAGGGATTGAGCCTTAGGACTACGGGACGATTGGTATTTTTCCAGAGTTCCGATAAAAGATCAATTTTTCCGCTGACATCAATCATGGCCGAATCCATATTTTGACCTTGGACAAAACTAAGTAGGACAAGGGATCTTCCAGAGGAAGAAACCGACTGAAGTTCCTCAAGGCCTTCCGTAGAGGAAAGGAGCTTTTCTAGGGGTTTTGTCACCTTGGTTTCCATGGCTTCTGGGGTTTGTCCCGGGTCTTGAGTCATTACTACCAGCATGGGAAGTTCAAGATCGGGAAGTAAATCCAGGGGTAAGCCCGTATAGGATACGTAACCCAGCACCATAATAATGACAACCAGCACCAGGGTAGTGTATTTTTTCTCAATACTATAACGAATCATAATGCCTCCTGCTACTCATTGTACCCAAAAGCAGGAGATTAATATATATCATTATTTAAGTAAAAAGAAAAGGCTTATAACAAGCCTTTTCCTAGTCATCATTTTAGTGAGTATTCTTGGTAATATACGATGGATTCGATATCTCGCTCAACCCTTATCCCCCAGCGCTCAAGAACTTCTTTTCCACTCTGAACTTCATTAGAACCTTTTCTGAAGGTTGTAACAATTTCATCGATGCGGCTTTCAAGGTTGGGATCCTCTTCCAGCATGGCTCTATCATAAGCTTCTCCTTGATAGAAGATGCGAATGGGAGTGGACTGGTCTATGCGGTAGTGACCGATGATTTCTCCCTCTTTGTCCCGTAGTGTCTTTTTATTTTCTTTTCCTATGGCACCCAGGGGGATAGAGCGTCGCCTTTTGGAATCTTCATAGTCACGAAAGATATCTTCATCCTCCCGTATCCAGGCTTTAACCCAGCGATTGCCTCCTGCCCGTTCGTCTTCCAAGTAAGAAATAATTTCCTCGTCGTTTTCAAACTCTTCTTCAAAAATGCCACTGCCCTCTTCGCCGGTTGTGATGATAATCTTTTTCATTTTTTCCTCCCTGCTCCATGGATCTTGTGGGTTTACGAATGATGTTGAAGTGGGTGGTATCTACGGGTGTCCTTTTCTTTTATCTTACAATATAACGTATAAAATATCAATAAAACTCGCATATATTTAGATAATTTAAACCCCAGTTAATTCTTTTATCCATAATAAGTCTCGGTGCAAGGAAGCGGCCACTTCATTAAGACCAGATTTTCCACCGATAAGGGTCATATCCGATAGTTTGTCGGTGTTTATACGCAGCGCTTTATCTGAGCCCTGGACATGATAAAAAAGGTCTTTCATTTCATATATTCTAGGAGCCACTCTAACGATATCCTTCTCAAAGCTGGATACTAGTTTTATCTTCTTGCCCTGGCTTTTTAGACTTTGAATCTTTTCGAGGGAAAGATCCCTGATACCCTGAATATTTTTATTTTCGAAGCCCATATTTTTATTGAGAATAACCGAGGCCAGAAGGCTCATTTTGATGGCGCTATCAAAGCCATCGACATCATAGGCCCAGTTGTTTTCGGCAATGCCAAGTTCTTGGGCGATTGCCAGGGCTTCTTCCAAGCAGACGCCCTCTTCCATCTTTTCTAGGATAAAGTTACTTGTGCCATTGAGAATACCTTCCATACTAAGGACCTGTGCCCCCATAGTTCCGTAGTGGCCTAGGGCGTAGCTTGGCAGGGAAGCACCCAGTACTCCACTGAGGCCTAGATGAACATTTCTAGCATCAGCGAGTTCCTTTAGGGAGATATAGTCATAAAGAAGAGGAGCTTTATTGGCAAATACTACAGGTATTCCTCTGTCTAAGACTTTGGAAATGTCGCTATGGATTTTTTTGGCAGTTTTAAGATCCGTTGGAGTCAGCTCAAACCACATATCGATAGGCTTTTGTAGGATTTTTTCCATGGACTGGAGGGGCTGGGTAAAGGGCTGGGGATTCTCCAAGTATTTTGTGAGAAACTTTTCATTAAGGCCTCTATCATCACTTAGCTGATGGGTAGAATTTCGAAGAAGAAGGATCTTGGGTGCTTCCTTTAGCCCCATCCAGTGATGAAGAAGGGCCCTAGCCACTTGGCCGCAGCCATTTATTACTATATTCATCCCAGGAGATCCGCTTCGACAATAATTTTTCTTATGGCTTCTTTATTGTCGCTACTTAGTTCCAGCAGAGGCTTTCTTACATAGCCACCTTTAAAACCTAGAAGATCACAGGCGTATTTAAGACCAGCGACACCATAACTGGCGGTAAGGGCATGATTAACGGGAAAGACTCTTTCATAGAGCTCTCTCGCGTCATTTCTTTGTCCTTTATCGTAGAGTTTTTGAATCTCCACACATTCTCTGGGGGCACAGTTGGCCAGGGCCATTACCCCAGCCTGAACGCCCAGGTCCAAGGCTGGATACCAAGCCGAGGCCGTTCCCACCATAAGATTGAATTGGGAGTGATCCACAACTTTTTTAAACTGGATCAGCTGGGGAATATTTCCCGAGGAATCCTTCATGCCAATAATGTTTTTATGTCTAGAGAGTTCACCTACAACTCTGGGGCTGATGTTTATATGGGTATACTTGGTTACATTATAAATAAGTATGGGGATTTCACTTTCATCGGCCACGTCTGTGAAGTATTGAAGCTGGGCCTGGTCGCCCATTTGATCTCCATAGTAAGAAGGAGTAAGAAGTAGAGCGCAGTGGGCTCCGGCCTGGGCCGCTTTATTGGTAAGCTTTATTGTTTCCCTAGTGGATTCGAGACCGGTGCCTACCATTATGATTCTCCCCTTGGCAGCGTACTTAGCCGTAGTTCGGATTAGTTCGAGCTTCTCATCTTCGTTTAGATAGGCCGCTTCGCTGTTGGAGCCAAGGACGAGATAACCTGCCAGATCTTCCTGGTTCCAAAGTTTCATATTGTGAATGTGAGCCTCGTAGTCTACACTGCCTTCTTTAGAAAAGGGTGTGATCATGGGGGGAATAGCTCCTTTAATTTTGAAAAAAGACATCGTTTCCTCCTTTGTATTCAACTTACTATTTAGCCTGACAATTCCTTGAATGTAGCATTATTTTTACCTCTAATTTGTGATTTTAAAAGGGGCATTTTTATGATCTTTAGCAAGAATACTTTTACCATAGAAATACTGGACTTTGCCTCAAAGGTTTTTAGGTTCCCATTGGAGCAATGCATAAAAATCCTAGTCATTTTAAATTTATGATACACCATATTTGTAACTTCTTCTATGGTTCTTTCCAAAAATTTGCCTCTTGAAGAGCCATTACCCCTATCTTAAGTTTGGTATAAAAAGCGACGGATTGCGAATCGCATCTAAACAAAGTAACAACAAAAAAGTCTCAAATGCCAATTAAAGGTTAATCCCAAAGGTAAACTGGACATCTCTTGAAAAGAAGAAGGTTTTATGAGCGAGTGCATTTCTCTAGGTAAACTGGACTGGTAAAAACGGAGTTTTAGGGTTGTTTTTGTTCTTTTTATGGTA
>JAAYGQ010000195.1 GCA_012727635.1 Tissierellia bacterium
GATATAATCCTTGGAAATTTATAGTCTTTGTATTTGTTCATAATCAAAGTCTTGATATCTCTGCAGGGGTGGATACTGCACTTGAAGCAAGAAATGGGATCATTGACCCATACGGAAATATTGGTGCCGGTGATCAAGGAACAGTATATGGCTATGCTACAAATGAAACCCGGGAACTATTGCCCTTACCCTTGGTCCTTTCTCTTAGGATTGTAAAGCGCATTGATGAATGTCGAAAAGGTAAAATCATCAAGGGAATTATGCCAGATGGTAAAGCCCAAGTAACAATTGAGTATGAGGGAGATAAAGCTATTCGAGTTAAAACTGTAGTTATATCTGTACAACATCATAAAGATAAAAGCCAAGAAGAATTAAAAACAGATATCATAAACAATGTGCTCTGGCAGTGTTTTGATGATTTCCCCTTAGATGATGATACAGAACTTCTCATTAACCCTTCAGGGAGATTTGTGGAAGGTGGCCCTGGAGCGGACACAGGTCTTACTGGTAGAAAAATAATGGTGGATACTTATGGTGGCCTTGCTTCTCATGGCGGTGGAGCCCTTTGTGGAAAGGACCCAACAAAGGTTGATAGAAGCGGAGCCTATATGGCTAGATATATTGCAAAGAATATTGTTTGGAGCGGGCTTGCTGAAAAATGCGAGGTCGCTATTTCTTATGCTATTGGCAAAGCAAATCCAGTGGCTGTGGATGTGACATCTTTTTCTAGTGGAAAGGTAAGCGATGAAGATTTAGCTGAACTTATAAAAGAGATATTCAACTTAAGGCCTGGAGCCATTATTGAAAATCTAGCTTTAAGAAATGCTATTTATTCTGATACAGCAAGCTATGGTCACTTTAGCTCTCCACTATTTTCTTGGGAGAATCTTGATTATGATTTAAATTTAAGTAAGGCGGTGGAAAAATATGAAAATCGAAAAGCTGAAAACTAAAAATCTAATCCCCGCTGACTATAATCCTCGTAAGGATTTAAAAGCTGGAGATCCCGAATACGATAAACTAAAACAATCCATCGAGGAGTTTGGCTATGTAGAACCCATAATATGGAACAAGACTACCGGAAGGGTTGTTGGCGGCCACCAAAGATTAAAGGTTTTATTAGACATGGGAGTGACAGAAGTTGACTGTGTCGTTATTGAAATGGATGAAGATAAAGAAAAGGCTCTTAATGTGGCCTTAAATAAAATAAGTGGGGATTGGGATAAAGATAAGTTAATGCTTTTAATAACTGACCTACAAGGCGTGGACTTTGATGTCTCCCTTACAGGTTTTGATGCAGCTGAACTGGATGAACTTTTTAAAGACTCTCTAAAAGAAGGTATTGAGGATGATGAGTTTGATGTAGATGCTGAACTAGAAAAACCTCCTATGACAAAAAGAGGGGACCTATGGAAACTGGGATCCCATAGGCTGGTTTGCGGTGATTCTACAAAAGAAGAAACTTTTTCTCTTTTGATGGATGGAAAGTTAGCAAACCTTGTGGTAACAGATCCTCCCTACAATGTGAACTATGAAGGGGCTGCTGGTAAAATTAAAAATGATAACATGGAAAACTCAGCATTTTATGAATTTTTACTAGCCGCGTTTAAAAATACAGAGGCAGTGATGACACAAGATTCCTCTATCTACGTATTTCATGCAGACACTGAGGGACTTAATTTTAGAAAGGCCTTCTCAGATGCTGGATTTTATCTTTCAGGAACCTGCATTTGGAAAAAACAATCCCTAGTCCTAGGTAGGTCTCCTTACCAGTGGCAGCATGAACCCGTTTTATTCGGCTGGAAGAAAAAAGGCAAACATAAATGGTATGCAGATAGAAAACAAACGACAATTTGGGAATTTGAAAAACCAAGAAGGAATGCAGATCATCCAACCATGAAACCAGTAGCCCTTGTAGCTCATC
>JAAYGQ010000196.1 GCA_012727635.1 Tissierellia bacterium
GTAAGGGCTGTTTTTTGTTGATATATCAAGCTTTTTCGCTTGTTTTACCCTGCGGAAAATCAAAGAGAAAAGAGCCGCCCACGGCTAGAATTTACATCCTAGTCGTGCAACGGCTCCTTTTTTATTTTAGGATACTTTTTATGGGCTGGAGGAGCCTTTCGCTGAGTAGGCTTTGGCCCTGGGGATTTAGATGCATACCGTCGAGGCATATATAGTCACTGTAGTGATCTTCATTGAGAAGTATTTGTCGTAGATCCAGTAGAGGAAGAGAAAGTTTTTCGGCAATCTCTCGAATTTTCTTGTCATAGTTTTCCTGCCATAGAAATATATTCTTTGATTCACCTAGCCAGGATAAAATGGCACTGCCGCTGAAGTTTTGCGAGAGGAAGGTGAAAAAGGCTTCGTGATTTAAAGGGGGCAGGGTTATAGGAATAGGTTTTAAACCACTTTTTTTCATATCTTCCAGTAGACTTTCATACTTTTGCGCGAAAAAATCTAGAGAGAGAAGGGGCTGATGGATGGCCCTGGGGTCCCTAGCTACTTCATCCCAGTGAAAATTACAGTCGTTGCCACCAAAGAGGACAAAGACAAAGGAGTCTTCTAGATATAATCTTTTTTTTCTTTGGAAAAGTTCATAGCCTTTATCGGCAGTGGCTCCAAAGACCGAGTAGTTCCTAAACTCCAGCTCGAGTTTTTTAAAGAGCTTTTCTAACATGGCCTCTTTGTTTACAATGTAGCGGCCCTCTTTATTTAAATATACGCCCTTGGCAATGGAGTCTCCCAAAGCATAGATAGCCATGGCCACCTCCTCTTATGTAGTAATTAAAACCATATAGTAAATGGTGAAATATGTCAAGATGCAATTGACAAAACTTGAACCTTTGCTAGAATGAATAAGGAGGCTCAAATGAAAGAAACAGATAAGCTTACTCAAGCTCTTAAAGAAGAAAAAATAAGAAATTGGCAAGAGTTTCCTGATATCATGCTTTATATGGATCAGGTTCTAAGCCTTATGGAAGATCAAATATTTTTTAAGGAGCAGCAAGCCCCTTTGAGTGCTTCTATGGTTAATAATTATGTCAAAGGTGGCCTACTCCCCCGGGCCATAAAAAAGAAATATCACAGGGGCCATCTTGCTCGCTTAAGTATGATAAGCGTATTAAAACAAGTCATTTCTTTAAAGGAGATGGAAGTTTTTTTTCAAGAATCCCCCGAGGATGAGAAAGAGTTTCAGGATTACTGCAATAAGCTTCATCAGAGCAAAGAAGAAGTTTTAAAGGAGATCCAGGAAATAGACAGTGAGGATCTGGTTTTGCATTTAATCCTTAAGAGCTATCTGTATAAGATAATGGCCGAGGAGCTTTTAAACCATGAAGATTAAAACCCATTTTTCTCCGGAAAACACTTTCTTAAATGGCCAATGTTTTCGTTGGAATAAAAAAGGCGACTACTTTGAAGGAATAGTTGATGCTAGGCTATTAAGAGTAGAAAAAAAAAGCGAATATCTTATTATTGAGGGCCTTGATGAAAAAGAACTTCCTAGAATGCAGCACTATCTGGGCTTTGAAGAGGGTCTCAAGGAGAAAGAAAGACAAATTGCCCAAATTGACTCCGTTATGGAGGCGGCGGTTTTCCACGGAAAAGGCATGCATCTTCTTCGCCAGGATCCCTTTGAGACTCTAATAAGCTTTATTATTTCATCAAACAATCATATTTCCAGAATAAAGGGGCTTGTTGAAAAGCTCGCCGTAAACTATGGTCAAGAGATAGACCAGGGCTACTACTCCTTTCCCGGTGCTCAGGCCCTAGCTAGAGCCAGCATAGAAGATCTGAGGGCTCTAGGCCTTGGTTATAGGGACAAATACGTCCTGGATGGGGCAAAACAAGTAGCCCAGGGCAAGGTGGATCTAGCCTCACTGTATAGCTTAAACACTAGCCTGGGGATCAAAGAACTGGAGAAAATAAAGGGTGTGGGTAAAAAAGTTGCTTCCTGTGTACTTCTTTTTGCCTTTGGCAAAGGAGATAGTTTTCCTGTGGATACCTGGATAAAAAAGGCACTAACCACCCATTATCCCGAAGAAATCTCGAAGTACCCCGATGTAGACACCTTTTTATCGGAGTATTTCGGGAAAGAAGCAGGACTAGCCCAGCAATACCTCTTCCACTATATGAGAACAGGAAGAAAAGAATAAAATTTAAAGTTTTATTGCCCATAATTTGGGTATAATTCGATACGGATCTTAAACACAATAGGAGGTATTTTTAATGTCAATTAAACCAATTGGAGAACGCGTTGTTTTAAAAGAAATTGAAGCCGAAGAAACAACTCGTAGTGGACTGATTCTCGCAGGAGAAAAAGAAGAACCACAAAAGGCAGAAATAGTAGCTACAACAGAAAAAGGCGAAGAATTAGGTCTAAACCTAGGCGCCCAGGTCTACTATAAAAGATATGCCGGGACAAAGGTAAAATTTGAAAATCAAGAGTATATCATTATTGATAATGACGATATACTTGCAGTTATTATCTAGGAGGAAATATGGCAAAAGATATTAAACATGCACTGGATGCAAGAAAAAGTTTAGAAATTGGCCTTAACCTACTGGCCGATACAGTAAAAGTTACTCTCGGTCCTAAGGGAAGAAATGTTATTTTAGAAAGAAGCTATGGCGCACCTCTGATTACCAATGACGGTGTAACCATTGCAAAGGAAATTGAGCTAGAAGATGCCTTTGAAAATCTTGGTGCTCAGCTTGTAAAGGAAGTAGCAACAAAAACCAACGATGTTGCCGGCGATGGAACCACCACGGCAACGGTTCTTGCCCAGGCTATGGTCCGTGAAGGCTTAAAAAACGTTGCTGCAGGGGCCAATCCTATTTTGGTGAAAAAAGGAATTGAAGGGGCGACAAAAGCCGCCGTATCCTATCTAGAGAGTATTTCTGTAGTGGTGGACAGCAGCGCAGACATTGCCCATGTTGCCTCCAACTCTGCAGGCGATGATAAAATTGGTGAAATCATCTCTGAAGCCATGGAAAAAGTAGGTCGAGATGGTGTTATCACCGTAGAAGAAAGCAAATCCACTACCACGGAACTTGAAGTGGTAGAAGGTATGCAATTTGAGCGGGGCTATGTATCCCCCTATATGGTGGACGACGTTGAAAAGAAAACCGCTAGCCTTGAGGAGCCTCTGATTCTCATTACCGATCATAAGGTTTCCACCAACGCTGAAATCGTGCCCCTATTGGAGCAAATTTTAGAGAGTGGTCAAAAACTTCTGCTTATTACTGAAGACCTTGAAGGGGAAGCCCTTACAACTCTTGTTGTGAATAAACTTCGTGGCGCCTTTGATGTTGTTGCCGTAAAAGCTCCGGGCTTTGGGGATCGCCGTAAAGATATGCTCGAAGATATCGCCGTTCTAACGGGAGGAAAATATATTTCCAAGGATTTAGGACACGATTTAAAAGAAGTTCGCCTCGATGAACTGGGACGAGCGAAAAATGTTCATATTACCAAGGATACCACCATCATTAGCGATGGTTATGGCGACAAAGAAAAAATCCAAGCCAGGGTTGCTCAGATTCGCCATGATATAGAAAATTCCGATTCTGATTTCGATAAGGAAAAACTTCAAGAGCGCCTGGCCAAATTGGCCGGTGGTGTTGCCGTCATCCGTGTGGGTGCTACAACAGAAATCGAAATGAAAGAAAGAAAGATTCGTATAGAAGACGCCCTGAACGCCACTAGAGCTGCCGTTGCCGAAGGCATTTTGCCCGGTGGAGGCGTTGCCTATGTCCGTGCTCAAAAGGCCGTAGAAGACTATGCTGAGACTCTAGAAGGCGATTACAAGACCGGTGCTTTGATAATATTGCGCTCCTTGGAAGAACCTCTGCGTCAAATCGTAGCCAATGCCGGTGCCGAGAGCTCCGTTGTCTTAGAAGCCGTTAAGTCTCGCCAAGGCAATGAAGGTTTTAATGCTCTAACGGGCATCTATGAAGATCTTTTCCTAGCCGGTATTGTAGATCCAACCATGGTAAGCCGTTCAGCCCTTGAAAACGCTGCCAGCATCAGCTCCCTCTTCCTTACCACAGAAGCAGCCGTTGTGGACCTTCCATCGAAGGATTCCGACATGCCAATGGGTGGTATGGGCGGTATGGGTGGTATGATGTAACAAAAAAAATGAGTCGTAGTCCCGATTTGGGAGCTACGACTCTTTTTTTTCTGTTTTTTCTTAGTTTTATTCCTTTTCCAAATAGAAAGAAGGATCCGATATTTTCTATTTTAGCCAAGGCAATGTACCAGGAAGATTTCTTATTTTTATTTTATCGTCGAAGGAGTATGAAAAGCGGTGGTTTCTTCCTGAAGTTTTATCCTAGGGCCCTAGGGTATACAGTGAGCATAGAGTTATTAAAAGAAAGAGCTTAGCTATATAGCTCTAGGAAGGAAAAGATTATGATTAATAAAAAGACGCTTACGCTGCTTCTTGTATTTGTGCTGCTGATTTCAGGCTGTGCTAGCAATAAGGAAGAAGTAAAAGAGGAAGTAAAAGTAGTAGTGGAAGAAGTAAAAGGTGCAGCGGGAGAAGCCCTTGATGAAGCAAAGGAAGTCTCCGGCGAGGCAGTGGATAAAGTAGAGGAAATGGCTACCGATGTTGTGGAGGAAGTAAAGGAAGTTACCTCAGAAGTAAAGGATGCACTAACCAAAGAAAGTGGAAGGTCTGTTGAAAAATATGAGGATATAAAGCTAAGTGCCCAGGAGGCCTATGAAATTTTCGAAAAGAAATACCCCGAAATAAAGATTGATAAAATTCAATTGGACTGGGATGATAACCAGTACGTTTATGAAGTGAAAGGTTTTGATAAGGATAACTGGTTTGAGCTGGATATTCATCCCCTTAGTGGAGAAATCCTAAAGGATAAAAGTGGGACAAGAAATGATAAATACGAAAAAGTGCAGCTCACTATAGAACAAGTTAAAAAAGTAAAGGCCATAGTAGATAAAGTTCTAGAAGAAAATGCCGGTGCTACCCTGGATGAGTGGACTCTTAAATACGACAATGGAAGAACAGAAGTTGAAGTAGAAATAGATCTTCCCGGCGGCAAGGATATGGAATACACCTACGATGTGGATACCGGTGAGCTTCTGGAAATTGATGACTAGGAGAAAGTCCTAGTCTTTAAAAAATAAATTATACCATTTATGCAAAGACCTTGAAGTTTGTTTGGAAAGGAAAACACAGGGAATGTATGACCTGTGTTTTTTATTGCACTTTTACTGAAGAGGGGGATCATTGGAGGATAAAAGTAAAAGTTTACACCCTTTTTACACACAACTTATTTTATATATACATTGAGCTACTATGATGGAAGGGTAAAAATAGAATGGGGATAAATATGAAAAAGATTATCATAAGCTTGCTGTTTATAGTATTGATAGCCTCTACTTTACTAGGTTGTGGTGCAAAGAATCAGGGGGCCTTTGACCTTGAAAAAGAAATCATTGTCGTTTCAAGAGAAGAGGGCTCTGGTACCCGGGGTGCCTTTGTTGAGCTATTTGCTATCCTTATAAAGGGCGATGGGATAAGAAAAGACCTTACAACAAAAGAAGCAATTATCTCTAAGCAAACCGATGTAGTGATGCAAATTATTTCTTCGAATAAATATGCCCTGGGTTATATTTCCCTGGGCTCATTAAATGATGGGGTGAAGGTTTTGGCGATTGAAGGCATAGAGCCAAGGACAGAAAATGTTATGAACGGAAGCTATCCTATTTCCCGGCCCTTTATTATTGCTACAAAATCCGACACCTCCAAGCTTACCAAGGACTTTATTAGCTTTATTATGTCAAAGCAGGGCCAAGGGGTGATAGCAAAAAGTTATATTGCCATTTCCGATGATTTCCAGAACTATAGCACCGTCAAAGCCTCGGGTAGAATAGTAGTGGCGGGATCAACGTCGGTGGCACCGATTATGGAAAAACTCAAAGAAGCCTATATGCAGATCAATCCTGGAGTAGTCATCGAAATTCAGCAGAGTGATTCGTCCTCGGGTATGCAAGGTGTCATCGATGGAAACAGTGACATTGCCATGGTGAGCCGGGAACTAGCAAAGAGCGAGCGGGAAAAATTGACTCCAATAAAGATAGCTCTGGATGGCATCGTTCTTATAGCAAATAAACACAATCCTGTTGTAGGACTTACTAGGGAGCAAGTAGGGGATATTTATACGGGAAAAATCTTAACCTGGGGGCAGATCAATGAATAAGTCCAAAGAAAAATTCATGGCAGCTGTATTCTTTGCCTCGGCACTGATCTCCATATTGGCAGTAGGACTGATTTGCGTGTTTTTGTTCGTCAATGGAATTCCTGCTCTCTTTAAAATCGGCACCCTTGAGTTTCTTGGAGGAAGCCAGTGGTCACCCATGGATCAGCCGGCCTATTATGGAATTCTTCCCATGATTGTTGGGAGTCTATATGTTACCGCCGGAGCCATTATTCTGGGTGTTCCCATCGGGGTATTGAGTTCAATCTTTATGGCCTGGATATGCCCGCCTAGGCTATACAAGTGGATTAAACCCGCCGTGGATCTGCTAGCGGGAATTCCTTCGGTGGTATATGGGTTTTTTGGTATAGCCATTATCGTGCCTCTAACGGGGAACAGCATAGTATCGGCCTCTATCCTACTGGGAATTATGATTCTGCCTACGGTAATTTCCATCGCTGAAAGTGCCCTTCGGGCGACCCCAAGACAATACTATGAAGGGGCTTTGGCTTTAGGGGCGGGACCCTACCGCAGCCTCTTTTATGTGGTGCTCCCCGCTGCAAAAAATGGCATACTGGCGGCGGTGGTTCTGGGTATAGGAAGAGCCATCGGAGAGACCATGGCGGTGATTATGGTGGCAGGAAACCAGGCTCGCATGCCGGTATCGCTTTTTAAGGGTGTGCGTACCCTTACTGCCAACATTGTAATTGAGATGGGTTATGCGGCGGATTTGCACCGAGGTGCTCTGATTGCAACGGGGGTTGTGCTCTTTGTGTTTATACTTATCATCAATATTAGCTTCTCGGCCCTGGTAAGAAAGGATAGAGGATGAAAAATCAAAAAAATTTTGAAAGGATAATGGGCATTCTAACCTGGGGAGCCGCTGCTTTAACCCTAGGGGTGTTGGCCTTTATTATCGGCTTTATTCTCTTTAAGGGAGTTCCCCATTTAAAGCCATCGCTCATTGCCTTTTCCTATAATAGCGAAAATGTATCCCTTATGCCGGGACTTATTTCCACTATACTGATGACGCTGCTTTCCTTGGCAATATCCGTACCCGTCGGTGTTTTCGCCGCAATCTATCTTACGGAATACGCTAAAAGAGGAAGCAAACTCGTATCCCTTGTGCGACTTACAACAGAGACCCTATCGGGAATTCCTTCTATTATTTATGGTCTATTTGGTCTTTTATTTTTCGTAACCTATCTTGGGTGGGGATTTTCTCTTTTGGCGGGAGCCTTTACTCTTTCCATTATGATTTTGCCCCTTATTATGCGCTCCTGTGAAGAAGCCATTCACTCCGTACCCGACGTCCTTCGTGAGGGAGCCTTTGGACTGGGGGCAGGAAAACTGCGTACCATTTTGAAGATTGTTTTGCCCTCGGCACTGCCGGGGATTTTTGCCGGCATCATCCTAGCCATTGGGCGCATCGTCGGCGAAACCGCCGCCCTTATTTATACAGCGGGTACCGTGGCCCAAATTCCTAAAAGTCCCCTGAGTTCCGTTCGAACTCTTTCGGTTCATATGTATGCCTTATCCGGCGAAGGGCTTCATACCAATGAGAGCTATGCTACGGCGGTGGTGCTTTTACTGGTAGTTGTAGCCATCAACACCCTTTCAGCGAAGATTGTAAAAAGTATAGGAGTGAAATAATGGATTGCTTTACGATAGATGATTTAAATTTATATTATGGTGGCTTTCATGCCCTTAAAAATATTAATCTTGAAATAGAAGCCGGTAAGATTACTTCCTTTATCGGTCCTTCTGGCTGCGGAAAGTCGTCCTTACTTAAAACCCTAAATCGTATGAACGATTTGGTAGAGGATTGTAGACTTACGGGCAGTATAGAGCTTTTTGGCGAAGACATCTATAAGGATATGGACGTCAACACTCTGCGCAAGCGTGTGGGTATGGTCTTTCAAAAATCCAATCTTTTTCCCATGTCCATCTACGACAATATTGCCTTTGGACCTAGAACCCACGGAGTCAAGGCAAAATACGCTTTGGATGAGATCGTGGAGAATTCTCTGCGCAGTGCCGCCCTATGGGATGAGGTGAAGGACAGACTAAAAAAACCCGCTCTGGCTCTTTCCGGAGGCCAGCAACAAAGGCTCTGTATAGCCAGAGCTCTGGCCATATCTCCCGAGGTTCTTCTTATGGATGAACCCACCAGCGCCCTAGATCCAATTTCTACGGGAAAGATTGAGGAGTTGGTACTGACTTTAAAAAAGGACTATAGTATAATTATGGTAACCCACAACATGCAACAGGCTACCAGAATCAGTGATAAAACAGCATTTTTCCTTTTTGGAGAGGTGATTGAGTATAATAATACCGATAGACTCTTCTCGCTGCCTCAAGACAAACGCACAGAGGATTATATTACCGGGAGGTTTGGATAATGAGAAGTAAATTTGATGAGCAGTTGGTGGTTTTAAATAATAGTTTGATTGAAATGGGTGCTATGATTGAAAGCGCCATTACCAAAGCTACAAAGGCCTTGGAAGAGCAGGATATTGACCTGGCTAATGAAGTAATCCGGGGTGACCTTCTTGTTGATGAAAAAGAAAAGGATATCGAAAATCAGTGTATGCGTATACTTATGAGTCAGCAACCAGTGGCCAGGGATTTAAGACAAATTTCTACGGCGTTAAAAATAATTACCGATATGGAGCGCATTGGAGATCAAGCGGCGGATATATCGGAGATATGTACGTATATTGCAGATCAAATCTATATCAAAAAGCTTGAGCATATTCCTGAGATGGCCATGGCAACCATTAAAATGGTAACCCAGAGCATTGACGCCTTTGTAAGGCGAGATCTGGACCTTGCCCTGGAGGTCATAGCCTACGATGATGTGGTGGATGATTTATTTATTCAGATAAAAAAGGATCTTATTGAACTGGTTCACCAAGATGCCGATAAGGGAGAACAGGCCTTTGACCTTATGCAAATCGCCAAATATTATGAGCGCATTGGTGACCATGCCACAAATATCGCAGAATGGGTAGCCTATTCTATTACTGGAGAACATGTAAATTAGCAGCGGGAGGCATGAAGGCTATGCGGGAGATTTTTGTTGTAGAAGATAATAAAAGCATTCGGGAGATGGTAATGTATGCCCTTGATGCTGCGGGTTATAAAACCAGCGGATTTGAAGAGGGGGAAGCCTTATTTGCTGCGCTGGAAAACAAAATCCCATGCCTTGTACTTTTGGATATTATGCTTCCGGGAAAAGATGGCATCGGCCTTCTTAAGAAAATACGTCAAACAGAAAAATATAAAACTCTACCTGTCATTCTTCTCACGGCTAAAAGCAGTGAACTGGACCGAATTACTGGCCTTGATCTTGGAGCCGACGACTATATCACAAAACCCTTTTCTGTGATGGAGATGGTGTCCCGGGTAAAGGCCCTGCTCCGAAGAGTTTCTGCCCCCGAGGAAAGCGGTAAAAAGGTTTCCGTGGGCCCCCTTAGTTTGAACCCCCAGAGGCGCAGTGCCCAACTGGAGGGCGAGGTCATTACTTTGACCTTTAAAGAATTTGAGCTTCTTCACTACCTGATGTTAAATGAGGGAATTGTCCTCAGCCGAGATCGGCTTCTGGAGCAAGTATGGGGTTTTGACTATGATGGTGAAACCCGTACCGTGGATATGCATATAAGATCCCTGCGCCAAAAACTCGGTGATGGGGGAGAGATGATCAAAACCCTTCGCAATGTTGGCTACTGTATAAGGGGGTAGTGGATTGAAAAAAAGAATATTTAGACAAATGGTGCTCCTATCTTCCTTTGGCATTTTATTGGTGGCCCTTATCTTAAGTGGATTTTATTACAAGCAAATGAGTGGCCAGATAAGAGAGGATTTAAAGGAGCGCACCAGGATATTTATCAAGGATGACTCTGAAAGCGCTTTGGAAAATTTAAGTCTTGTGGAAGCCCAGGATATGCGCATAACCATTGTTTCCCCCCAGGGTAGCGTCCTCTATGACAATATGGTGGATCCTTCCCAGTGGAAAGATCATTTTGGCCGAGAAGAGATTGAGCAAGCTTTTTTATCGGGACAGGGCGAAAGTCGCCGTATTTCCTCCACCCTTGGACAGGATACTTATTATTTTACAATAAGGCTGACCGACGGTGCTGTTTTAAGAACCGCCAAGACGGTTAAGAGCATTGGCCGTATGTTTGTCAGTGTGCTTCCGCTACCGGTGGGGGTAATTCTACTTACTATTTTCTTAGGATTATTTGCCTCTAGAAGCCTTGCAAAAAGGATAGTAGAACCCATTGGTGAACTGGATTTTTCCGGAGAACCCAGGGTACCCTACGATGAGCTGGTGCCTCTGGCTAAAACGATCACCGATCAGCGCAGGCAAATCGAACTTAGAAGTAAGGAGCTTAGGGAGCGCAATCACACCATAGAGATTATCATGGACAGTATGAGTGAGGGCGTGGTGCTCCTGGATAAAAAAGGAAAAATATTATCGGTTAATAAAAGCGCTCAGGATATTTTCGGGGCCCAGGAGTCCCTGATTGGTCATAGCCCTTTAGAACTCTTTCGCAACCTCAAGTTTAATGAACATATAAAAAGGGGACTTGAGAACCAAAGAGGGGAAATGACCTTTAATAAAGAGGGTAGGCAGTATCGCGTCCTTTTTAGCCCGGTATCCCGCAAGGGAGTGGTGGTTTTGTTGATGGATATGACAGAAAAATTTCGAGCGGATAAAATGCGCCGAGAATTTTCAGCCAATGTTTCCCATGAACTTAGAACTCCACTGACCAGCATCTACGGCAATGCAGAAATGCTAAAGGCCGCCATTGTAAAAGAAGAGGATAAGCCGGAGTTTTACTCAAAGATTATGGAAGAAGCTTCTAGGCTTATTGATTTGGTCGAAGACATTATGATGCTCTCAGAACTGGATGAAGGAAAAATATCCCAAGCCTATGAAGACATAGACCTGGATAAGTTGGCCAGCAAAGCAGCCCAGGGATTATCGCAAAAAGCAAGGGAGTATAGTGTAGAGCTTAGGGTTAATGGCACAGCCAAGCTACAGGGTGTTCCTGCATTAATATTTGAGATGTTTTATAATCTAATAGATAATGGCATCAAATACAACAAACCCGGTGGTACTGTAGATATTATACTGTCTCAGACAGAGCAGGCCGTTCATATCACCGCCACCGATACCGGTATTGGTATTTCTTCCGACGATCAGCAGCGAATTTTCGAGAGATTTCACCGGGTCGATCAATCCAGATCGACAGCTTCCGGTGATACGGGTCTAGGCCTGGCCATTGTAAAACACATCGTCACAGTTCACGGTGGTAGCATATCAGTAGAGAGCCATGAAGGCCAGGGAGCAAGCTTTGTCATCACCTTTACTAAAAGGCAGAGTGTTTAGTCACTCTGTTTTTTATTGCAAGTAATCTGGGCAAAGTTAGCAGAAAACCTTAAAGAGGCTTGAAATACTCTTCACTCCTCTGGATCAGAAAAAGTACTATAATCATTGCAGTAAGATGAGAAGGGGAAGGGTTCTGATTATAAGCCACTCCGAGGAACATGACCATAAAAGTGGAACCATTCAGGACCAATAGGCCTTGGGATTAGGGTATATAGCTAGGTAAACTATGGAAATGAAATGAGTAGAAGTAAAAAGAGGAGATATACAAGGTCTTCGCGGAGTGCAAGGAGAGTTCTTTAGAGGCTTCCTGGATAAATATCAGGATTATCAGATTAATCCGGCAGAGAATCCTTTAAACAAATAATAAAAAGGGACAATCAAAGCTTTACCATTTGCCGGCTCCTAGATAGCACTGGAAAAACCTTGGCAGGAGTTTGGCTTATCTCAATAAGAGAAGAGATTTATAGAGTCCGCCGGATTTTTATCCTGCCTTCCCAGCGGGGTAAGGACGTTGCTCAGGAAGTTTTTAGACCACTAAAAGAACACGATTGCGACGCAAAACGGTGGGAGCGGGATAGCATCCTGTAGAAAATAGGTCATTGCTATTGGTAAGAAAAACCGGGCTATAAAAAACCGGCGGACTGGAGAAGCTTAAAGAAACCAAGACAATGGTTTAATAGGAAAAACCCATGTAGAGGCGGTATTACTATGGCAACAAGCTTAGAATTCATAGAATTTATCTGCGAGCAAATTACTGGAAGTGGTGAGATTCGCTACAGAAAAATGTTTGGAGAGTATATGGTCTATGTAAATAATAGGCCCCTTCTTCTGATTTGTGACAACACTGTCTATGTGAAAAAATTGGCGGCTTTGAAGGATATCATGGAAGATTCGGAAACCGCGATTCCTTATAAAGGCGCAAAAGAGCATTATATACTGGATATTGATGACTTTGAACTTAGTAGAAAAGTCATAGCCATTCTAGAAGCCATAACGTCCATCCCGGTGAAAAGAAAAAAGAAGGAGAAAATACCTAGTGGCAAGGGGCGATAAATGAAGCATCAGTGGCGAAAAAATGAAAGATTATATTCTGGATAATCAGCTTGAAATCCTTTCATTAAAACACAGAGAAATAAATCTTTCCGACCCAAGAAAAACCGACCCCGAAAAACTCAAAACCCTTCTCAGATATAGAGTTATATCAAAAGTATAGGGAAGATAAATTATTCTGTAGTTAGGACCAGCAAAGAGTGGAGTAAAGTCAAAAGGATAATAGCGCTGCAATACAATTTACACTGGAAATCTACCTTATCATTTATTCCCGAGCTCGACGCGGGATTTTTCTTGTTTAGGGTCAAAGAACAAGATATTACAGGCGGACCTGTAAAAAGCCCTAAATACAGGATATAACTTCGATAATAAGCAAGAAAAAGGAATCTTATAAATATTTTTGTTTAATTTACATATTTGAATCATCTTTTAACAGAAATTATACTATAATAATTACAATAGTACTTCTGTGTTCAAAGAAAAAAGCTGGCCGTGTAAAGTCAAAGCAAGCAAGATACCATCATCTGAACTACCTCTACTTCTTAGAAAGAAAGGAAAATAATTATGAGTAGGTTAAGCATTATTACAAGCAACAAAGCTCAGGAAACCATAGAGTTTCTCTATAAGGACCTAGAAAGACGTATTGTCTCCAGTCCTCCGGGGCTATGTCCTATCGACCTTACCGCTTCCTTTGTAAAGATGAGCCACGCCCAGACCTGTGGTAAATGCGCTCCCTGTAGAATTGGCCTTGGACAGCTGGTGGACTTGCTAGAGGATGTTCTCAATGGCGACGCCACTATGAAAACTCTGGATTTGATTGAAAAAACAGCCAACGCCATATACTACTCATCGGATTGCGCCATTGGATACGAAGCAGCCCATATGGTCCTTCGGGGAATTGAAGGTTTTCGCGACGACTTTGAAGAGCATATACTTAGAGGCCGCTGTACCAGTTCACTTAATCAGGCCATTCCTTGCATTTCCTTATGCCCTGCCGGTGTCGATGTACCAGGCTACATCGCTCTTATATCCCAGGGGAAATATGACGACGCCCTAAGACTTATACGCAAGGACAATCCTTTGCCGGCGGTATGTGGGCTTATCTGTGAGCATCCCTGTGAGACCCGGTGCCGTAGAAATATGATTGACAATTCAATAAATATTCGTGGGCTCAAACGCTTTGCCGTAGAAAATGCTGGTGAAGTTGCCCTTCCTGAGAAAATGCCCGGTACAGGAAAAAAAGTTGCCATCATTGGGGGAGGCCCCAGTGGTCTTAGTGCGGCCTATTATTTAAGTATTATGGGCCACGATGTAGAAATCTTTGATAAAAGAAAACATCTAGGGGGCATGCTGCGCTATGGTATTCCCCGTTACCGACTACCTAGAGAAATTCTTGATGAAGAGATAAATATCATTCTATCTTTAGGAATTATGGTACATAATGAAGTGGAGATCGGGCATGATATCACCTTTAATGAGGTAAAGGACCAGTTTGATGCTGTTTATATTGCCATTGGCGCCCATATCGATAAGAAGATTGACATCGATGGACAAGAGACAAAGGGCATTGTTTCCGCAGTAGACATACTGCGCAAAAGCGGCGACGATGAAGCTCTGGAATTTGATGGAAAAAATGTCGTTGTTATCGGTGGAGGCAATGTAGCCATGGACGTGGCACGAACGGCCCGTAGGGAAGGGGCCAAGAAGGTTAGTATTGTCTATAGAAGACGAAAAGTAGATATGACGGCCCTGGAAGAAGAAGTTGAAGGAGCCATTGCCGAAGGTTGTGAAGTTCTAGACCTTTATACTCCTAGAAAAGTTGAAAAGGATGAGAACAACAAAATCAAAGGCCTATGGATCCAGTCCCAGATTATTGGAAGGATTCCCTATGATCGTCCTGTGCCCGTCGACGCTTCGACGGAATCCATACTGATTGACTGCGACAAGATGGTGTTGGCCGTTGGCCAGGGTATTGAATCAAAGAGCTTTGAAAAAGAGGGAGTTCCGGTAACCCGTGGGGTTATCGAGGCCATGGAGTGGAGTGGTGTTAAGGATATTCCCGGAGTCTATGCCGGGGGCGACTGTGTCTCGGGACCGGCTACGGCCATCCGTGCCATCGCAGCAGGAAAAGTAGCCGCCGCCAATATCGATGAATATCTAGGGTATCACCACATCATCGAAAGCAACGTGGATATCCCCGAACCAAGACTTGCCGACCGCATTCCCTGTGGCCGTGTGAATATGAGAGACCGCGATGCTTCTGAGAGGATTAAGGACTATAATCTTGTTGAGTGTGCCATGACTCTAGAAGAAGCCCAGCAGGAATCCAGTAGATGTCTGCGATGTGACCACTTTGGACTTGGTGTATTTAAGGGAGGCAGGGTAGAAAGATGGTAAAACTTACAATAAACAATCATAGGCTAGAAGTTCCTGAACATACCACCATCCTTGATGCGGCAGCAATACTTAATATTTCCATACCCAATCTATGCTACTTAAAAGATCTCAACGAAATAGGCGCCTGCAGGGTCTGTGTGGTAGAGGTCGAAGGGGTAAGCCGCCTTGTTACCTCTTGCAATAATGCCGTGGCCGAGGGCATGGTGGTACACACCAATACGCCCAAGGTACGCTGGGCAAGAAAAACCAATGTGGAGCTGATTTTATCCCAACACGACGCTCGCTGTGCCACCTGTGTGCGCAGTGGAAATTGTAGCCTGCAGGAGGTTGCCAATGATCTAAATATCATCGACAATCCCTATAAGGAAATGCTTACTCACGCCAAGTGGACTGAAGGGTTTCCTCTAGTAAGAAACTATGAAAAGTGTATTAAGTGTATGCGCTGCATTGAGATTTGCGACAAGGTCCAGGGCCTTAACATTTGGGACATGTCAAAAACCGGTTCAAGAACCACTGTGGATGTTTCCCATAATAGAAAGATTGAAGAATCCGATTGTGCCCTCTGTGGCCAGTGCATCACCCATTGTCCTACAGCGGCTCTAAGAGAGCGCGATGACACTGACAGAGTTTATGAGGCCCTCAGTCAAAAGGATAAGATCACCATCGTACAAATTGCACCGGCGGTTCGCGCCGCCTGGGGGGAAGACCTTGGTTTATCAAGAGAATTTGCCACGGTGAAGAGGCTGGTAGCTTCTCTTAGACGCATTGGATTTGATTATATCTTTGATACAAACTTTGCAGCGGATCTTACTATTATGGAAGAGGGCAGCGAATTTTTACAAAGGCTTCAGGATAAAGAAAATCAATCCTGGCCCATGTTTACTTCCTGTTGTCCTGGATGGGTGCGATTTATTAAAACCCAGTATCCTGATATGGTAGATCAGCTCTCCACAGCCAAATCGCCCCAGCAGATGTTCGGAGCTGTCACTAAAAGTTATTATGCCCGCCTTCTTGGTGTGGATCCCCATAGGATTTTCAGCATTTCCATTATGCCCTGTACGGCAAAAAAATATGAAGCCGGTGTTTCACTGTTAAATGATGCCGGAGCTGGACAGGATGTGGATGTGGTTTTAACCACCAGAGAGATTGCCCGTATGATTCGCTCTGAGAAAATTAAACCGGAGTTTCTTGCAGAAGAAGAATTCGATACCCCTCTGGGTGAGGGTACCGGTGCCGCTGTGATTTTTGGAGCCACCGGAGGCGTTATGGAAGCCGCCCTTAGATCGGCCTATTACCTTGTTAGCGGAGAAAATCCCGATGCCGATGCCTTTAAAGAAGTTCGGGGTAGAGAGGGCTGGAAAGAGGCCAGTTTTGATCTGGCTGGAGCCAAACTTAAGGTTGCCGTTGCCAGCGGTCTAGGCAATACCAGAAAGCTTATTGAGGCGATTCGCTCGGGAAAATCCCACTATGATTTTGTAGAGATTATGGCCTGTCCCGGGGGATGTGCCGGTGGTGGTGGCCAGCCCATTGATGATGGCAGGGAGCTGGCCGCAGAAAGAGCCGAAGTCCTCTATGGACTGGATAGTGTAAGCAACCTTCGCTTTTCCCATGAAAATCCCTCGGTTCTTCGCTGCTATGAAGAGTTTTTTGAAGCGCCACTGTCTCATCGGTCCCATAAGCTGCTTCACACAAGGCAAAAGGACTGGGAGCTTTAAGCTAAGTTACAAAGAAAAGGACAGCAGATTTACTGCTGTCCTTTTTTTATCCATCCTATTTATTCATTGTCCTTTTGTGAAGCATACTGCAGGCGGTGAAGATCGGCGTAGAGGCCTTTCTTTTTAAGAAGTTCATTATGGGTACCCATCTCGGCGATGGCGCCCTTGTGCATAACGATGATGTTATCAGCTCCCCGGATGGTGGAGAGGCGGTGGGCCACCACAAAGGTGGTTCGGCCCTGGACTACTTTTTCAATGGCATCTTGTATAAGAAGTTCGGTCTGTGTATCGATGCTTGCCGTAGCTTCATCAAGGATTAGAATATCCGGTCTATGGACCAGAGCCCGGGCAAAACTTAAGAGTTGACGCTCACCCTGGGATAGGGTCGAGCCTCCCTCGGTTACGTGGTGATCTAGTCCATCGGAGAACTTGCGGATAAAGGGAGCGGCGTTTACAAATTCTGCGGCCTGCCAAATTCTCTCGTCGCTTATATCAGTGTTTAGTAGGGCGATATTTCCCCGAATATCTCCAGAAAATAGGAATACGTCCTGGAGAACAGGAATGATACGGCTGCGTAGAAAGTACTTATCATAGTCTTTTATGGACTGACCATCAATAAGGATTTCTCCCTGATCGATATCGAAGAGCCGGGTGAGCAGACTCATGATGGTGGTTTTTCCCGAACCCGTAGCCCCTACAAAGGCGATGGTTTGTCCGGCTTTTACTTCAAAGCTAACATTTCTTAGGACGGGCTCATCCTTTTCATAGCCAAAGCAGACGTCTTTAAAGACAACATCTCCCTTTAGGTTTTCGGGATTTACCTTAGGGGCATTTACGATGCTTTCCTCTTCTTCTAGAAGAATAAAAACTCGCTCAATGCTGGCCATGGCCGATTGGAAAATGGTGAACTTCTCAGAGAGGTCTTGGATGGGACGAAAGAGTTTTTGTACGTAGATGGTAAAGGCTATGACAACCCCCACTTCCACGGTGCCCGCCATGGCAAATTTTCCCCCAAAGAAGATAACCAGAATAAGGCTTGTGTAGTAAAGAAGATTCATAA
>JAAYGQ010000197.1 GCA_012727635.1 Tissierellia bacterium
AAAGTCCTTTTTCTTCACGAAGTTTTTTGAGCTGCTTAATCTTCTCTATAGTAGAGGGAATAAATTTCTGGCCTCCAAAGCCCGGATAAACACTCATTACCAGCACAAGGTCAATCCTATCTAGATAGGCCTCTAGCTCTGAAACCGGCGTGTCAGGACTAATACTTAGACCTACCTTTACTCCGAGTTCGCGGCACCTGTATAAATATCGATTGGGGTCCGAAACTGCCTCTACATGGATTGTTATAAGATCCGCTCCCTTTTTAACAAAATCTTCGATGTAGTCATAGGGCTCTGTGACCATTAGGTGCACATCAAAGGGCAGTGGAGTAAGAGATTTTATATCCTCGAGTATTTTTGAACCAAAGGAAATATTGGGAACAAACTGGCCATCCATAACATCAAAGTGAATCCAATCGGCGCCAGCTTTTTCTAGAGCTTGTATTTCTTCTCCCAAGCGAGAAAAGTCCGCCGAAAGAATCGAAGGGGCAATGATCATCAGTATTCCTTTCTACTACGTAGCTTATCCAGTAGGGACAGATAGTTTTTGTAGCGACTTTCCTCAAGAAGCCCTTGAGAAAGGGCTTTTTTTACACCGCAGACCGGTTCTTTGTCATGCAGACAATTGTCATAGCGGCAAGGGTCAACTTCTAAAAATTCAGGGTAATACTGGCGTAACTCGGTGATTTCCATAGGGGTAAGCTCTAGAGTTTGAAATCCCGGTGTATCGGCCAAATAAACGTCTTTACCCAGATAAATAAGTTCATTGTGACGAGTGGTATGTTTCCCCCTTTTAATCTTGACGCTGAGGGCGCCAACAATAAAGAGTTCTTTTCCACTAAGTGCATTGATCATAGAACTTTTGCCTGCCCCGGAAGGGCCCGCTAGTACATAAACTCCCGGTGAAAGTTCTTCGATAAAGCCTTTTAGAGATTCTTTATCCAGAGTAGAGATAAAATATCGAGGAAAACAGGAGTATAAAAGGTTAATCTTTTCTATATCCTCTGGAGAGACCAAATCAGATTTATTAAATACCAGCACGGGCTCAATGCCCTCATAGAGTACATTTACAATCAATGCATCCAGTATGAGAAAATCCGGTTTAGGATCATTTAAACTAAATACAAGTAGAGCCTTATCTACATTTGCCACATTGGGCCGAAGTAGTAGGTTTTTTCTTGGCAATATATCTATTATCGTTTCGTCTTTTACTTCGACAATATCTCCAACGGTGGGTTTTTTTCCTTCATGCCTAAAAAGTCCTCTGGGACGACAGACTATGGGTTCATCTTTTGTCTCTACCCAATAGTCCCCGGCTATGGATTTCAGGATTCGTCCTGTCATTGGATAACACCGGCACCAATTTGAAAGGTTCTGCCTAATGCGTCCATATAAAGTTTATAGGTAGACCCTGAAGGTGCAGGATATGTCGTCGTAACCAGGCCTTCTATAACTTCGTGATATTCGCTAAACAGGTCCCGTTCTTCTCCGTCCACAGTAATAACTGCCCTTAAATAATATACTTCGATGGCCACACCATCTACAGCAGAGAAAGTAGTGGGATCCACAACAAATGTGTAATCTACTTCTCTAGGCAATTCAACCGGTTCTTCCGGTTCTTCCAGGGGGCCTTTAGATATGGTAATGGTAACGATAAAATCCTTTTTAACCTTTGTACCCTCGGATAGCGGCTGGGCAATGACTGTACCAATAGAAGCTTCATTGTAGGCTTCTTCGACACTATTATTTATTTTTATGCCGGCTAGCTGGGCTCTTTCCACAGCAACAGACAGTGGGAAGCCAATCATATAAGGCACTGTGACTTCTTCTTCCTTGGGCCCATTGCTAAGGGTTATATTGATTTCTGTAGCTGGGGCTACTTCGGTGTCGGCGGGTATCTCCTGGGCCATTATAAGGTCTTTCTCTATGGTTTTATCATTGTCACGTTTTACGGTACCAACCATAAGACCTCTTTCATCGAGAAGGGCTTTGGCCTCTTCAAAACTTAGGCCCAGTAGTGAAGGAACATTAACAATCTCTTCCCCTTTGCTTACACTAAAATATATAGTTGTACCAATATCTACCACATCGCCGGCCTGGGGATCTTGCTTGATGATGGTTCCTATGGGCGCAGGAGAAAATGCCGCTTCATTGACTACACCAATCAATTTGTTTTTATCCAGTAGGATCTGA
>JAAYGQ010000198.1 GCA_012727635.1 Tissierellia bacterium
AGCAAATTGCAAATACAATTGAAAGGGACTCCTTAGCTTTCAAAGGATCTATACCTAGCTTTACAAAGGTAGGCTCAGTCAAGGAGATATGTCGGTCCTCAGACACAAAGAAAAACGCCGTAAACCCGCTGAAAAACGCGGAAAGTTCATGGCCGGTGAATCGATCTCGAATCATCACAAAGAAGTAGAAGATAAAAAATATTTTGGGCACTGGGAGCTTGATACCATTGTTTCCGGTCGAGAAAAAAGTAAAGGCTGCCTGGCGACTTTCCTAGAGGGAAAAAGTCCTTTATATACTGCCATCAAGATGGCTCAGTGAAGATCAAATTCTATGAAAAAAGCCATTACTCAGATTTATGAGCTTTACCACCAGCCTCATTCAAGACAGGCACTACTGAGTGAGGCAAAGAGTCTGCCTGCTACAACGCAGTGAAAGAAGATCTTGGTCTTACCCTTTATTTCGCTGAACCCTACTGCTGCTGGCAAAGAGGAGGTAATGAAAACTTGAGCGGACTATTGAGAGAGTTCTATCCTAAGAAGACAGACCTTGCTCTAGTTCCTGAGGAGGAGCCGACGCAGAATTTATATCTAATCAACAACAGACCAAGAAAATCTTTGGGATGGAAATCACCCATTCAAGTTTTTCTACAGGAAGTGGCGCACTTTGACGTGACAATCCATCATTTAAAAAAAATCTGAACCAAGAGAGCTCAGATATTTTTACGTTAATATGAAAAGAGTTATATTACGAGTCATGTTTTTCCATCTCTTTTTCAACCTCTTCCTTAGTTCATCCAAATATCTTGTCTCGAATAGTTACAACGTCGCGTATATGTTCATATATACTTATAATAATTTTTCCCAAGAGTCTGTAATAGAAACAAGATATGGTCTATTATCGCCTTTAAAAATAGTCTATTATGGTATTTACCTGATTTAGTTGAGGGAATAAAAAGTTCAGCCCAGGTCCTGCAAGAATTATATGCAAGGGTAGCCTCATCTATCCCCTTTGCCATACCTTTTAAAATAAGTGTTGATATAAGCCCAAGGGTTTGAATTACAGGAGAAATTCGGATGTGTTCTATCTGTTTAACTAGCAAACTCTTTTTAAGCGACTCCATTTTCTTCATCATGATAGCTAGGATTTAATACTGTGGCATCTGTATCTTCACGTGCATTTCTTCTTCCATATTTGTGACAAGAGCACTGCTTATAAAAAGTCCTCATTCAAAGCTATCGTAGTCTTCGAGAATGTCAATCCAGTCCTGGCTTTGTACTTTTTCCCTTTTAAATACAGCCCGAGTTGCTTTTACTGGACTAAAGAGAAACATCGGAAGACGCACTAAAAAACGAAAAAATATCTTCAACGCCCATATCATTTGACCCCTCCCATTCCGTGTCATCAAAATTACGCAGTACTGGTTCATCGTATTTTATGTTTTATGGCTTTGATCGCTAATTTATCTTTTACTGAAATATCCAATCACGGCCGAAGATCGAAAAACCCAACTGCCCTTGTAGCTTGCTCTTCTTGTAAATTTCTAATTTTGCCTTCATCCACTCAATCTTCTTAGCCTCTAGTGACCTCTTCATTACCTAAACAATCTTTGTCCACCCTCTATTTGAATCTTTTTTCCAGCCAAAAGTTCCTTTTCACACTTATATTGACATTTCCGCTAGGAATATCTTCTCATTTACATGGTAGATTCTAAATAAGAAATCAACAGGATTAACATAAATCATAGGATTATTCGTAACTTATTCTAGTAATCCTATTAGATCACTCCTTTGAATGGCTTTCACGATTGAATTGTCTGTAATTTTGCTCACATCATTTTTCGTCGTTTTTTCTCTTTCAGGTCTGAGATTCGACTTACTTCCTCAGTATAAGCTTTTTCAACAAACCCTGAATGAGTCCAC
>JAAYGQ010000199.1 GCA_012727635.1 Tissierellia bacterium
GAAGAGAGGTCAAGGTAATGACCTCTCAGGGTCTTTACATCTTTGTAAAGATTAGATCGAAAAAACCTAAAAGTCCCGAGGCCGCCATATAGGTTAGTATACTGGCAACAAAGACCCCAAATACCAGAGGCAAAAGGGCCTCTCTGGCTCGCATCCCCGCTAGGATGCTGGCAACAACCCCGGTATAAACTCCCGTTGTGGGCAAGGGGATGGCAACAAATAGAAATAACCCCCATTTTTTAAAGCCCATATGCCGATTGAGTTTTCTTCCCGCCCGGGCCTCATAGGCCTTTATAAGGCGCTCAAATAAAGGATACTGGCGTAAAAAACCAAAGAGAGGCTTCACCATAAAAAGCAAGGGAAAAACCACCAGCATATTGGCTAGCATAGGCAGAAGTACACAAAGGGGAAAGGGTATACCCTGGCTCATGGCAAAGGGAATGCCTCCTCGCACTTCACTGATGGGTACCATGGAAAGAAGTATGGTTAATAGATAACTTTTCATTCAAGCTCCAGAAGTTTTTCGAATTCATCCACCAGTGAAGCAAATATTTCCAGGGCCTCTTTGACCGGTTGGGGAGAGCGCATATCCAGTCCCGCCTTCAAGAGTACCTCTACAGGGTAGTCGCTGCTGCCCGATTTGAGAAATCCCAGGTAGCCTTCTAGAGCCCCTTCTTCTTTGTCTAGCACACCCTTGGCAAAGCTAGTAGCTGCGCTAAGACCCGTAGCATACTGATAGACATAAAAATTATAGTAAAAATGCGGAATTCGGCTCCACTCATGGCGAATGTTTTCATCAATTTCTACTTTCCCGCAAAAGTATTTGTCATTGAGCTCGCCATAGATCCTGCTAAAGTCTTCGCTGCTAAGGCCTTCGCCGGCCTCAACCCTGGAATAAATTTCTTTTTCAAATTCTGCAAACATAGTTTGTCTAAAGAGTGTCCCCTTAAAGGTTTCTAAATAGTGATTGATCAAATAAAGTCGCTTTTTAGGATCCTCTTCTGTTTCCAGCAGATAATGGTTTAATAGAGCTTCATTGAAGGTTGAAGCAATTTCTGCTAGGAAGATGCCATAGTTTGCATAGATATAGGGCTGGTTTTTAGCAGAATAATAGCTGTGCAAAGAGTGACCCATCTCATGGATAAGGGTAAAAAGATTGGATACATTGTCCTGATAGTTTAGAAGCATATAGGGAACACTATCATAGCAACCGCTGGAATAGGCCCCACTTCTCTTACCGGGACGCTCATCCACATCGATCCACCGGTCCCTTAGCCCCTGGCCTACCACCCCAACATAGTCCTCTCCTAGGGGTGCAAGGGCCAGTTGGATAATATCTCCGGCCTCATCGTAGCTAAGCCTATACTCTACTTCCTTTACTAGGGGTGCATATATATCGTAAAAGTGCAAAGCGTCAACACCAAGATGTTTTTTTCTAAGATCCAGGTATTTACCCATGGCCGGCAAAGCGTCCTCTACCGAGTCAATAAGAGTGTCGTAAACTTCTTCAGGGATACTGTTTCCATGGAGCTGGGCTGCTCTAGCCGAGGGGAAATTTCGAAGCTTGGCTTCAATGACCTGGGCTTTAATATGACTGTAGAGTGTGGATGCCAGGGTGTTTTTATGGGCTTTATAAACACTATAAAGAGCCTCATAGGCCTCTTTTCTTACTTGCCTATCTTCGCTTTCCATAAAAAGTACATAATTGCCCTGGGTCAGCTCCACTTCTTCTCCCTTTTCATTTTTAATCACAGGAAAGGTGAAGTCTGCATTGTCAAGATAACTAAATATGGTGGAGGGAGCTGCCATGACTTCTCCAAGACTGGCAAGGAGTTCTTCCTCTTTTTGAGAAAGCACGTGGGCTTTATGTCGGAAGATATCCCTAAGCAGCTGCTCATAGTGACCAAGCTCCTGGTTTTCTTCCATAAAATCAAGAATCTGCTCCCAGGGAGCCGCCAAAAGTTCCGGTTCAAAATAGGCCGCCAGGGCTCCTAGCTGTGCATAGGCGCCTCTTAACTGGGCCTGGTAGTTTTGATAGCGGCTAAGGCGAGTATCGCTATCATGATGAAGATGACCGTAGGTCCACAGCTTTTCAAAGCGCCGAGAAATTCCCTCTCTTACTCTAAGGGCTTCAAGAAGGGTCGAAGGGCTTTCTAACAACCTTCCTTCATAGTTGGATATCTTCTTAGCCTCTTCAGTAACACGATTAAATTCTTCTAAAAAGGCCTCATCATCGGCAAACATCTTTGTCAAATCCCAAGTCCTATCCATCACTTTATCCTTTCTTTTATAATGGGCAAAATAATAATCATAGTCTCCATGGTAAAGAGGGCTTCTCTCCACTAGGACAAAGCCTTCTTTGCACAAATTCGGCAGCTTGGTATCGGCTTCAAAACTTGCTTCAACATGGGTTATATAGGCCTCATCGGTCTCGTCGATAAACTGTCTTGCCACACTTTCACCACCGATAAGAAAAACCTCACGCTTTTTCTCCCTAACAAGTGTTTCTATACACTCCAGGGCTTGCTTCTTGCTTCTTACAATATAGACTCCTGGAACATAGAAATCTTTATTTCTTGTTAGAACCACATGGGTGCGACCGGGCAGTGGCTCCCCTTCTTTAAGAGACACAAAGGTCTTTCTTCCCATAAGAAGAATCTGTCCCATGGTGATTTGTTTAAAATGCTCCAAATCCTCGGGAATGCGTACCAGAAGATCATTATTTAAACCGATATGCCAGTTTCGGTCCACGGAAAAAATCCACTTCATGTTTCCTCCATCTTGTGCTCTAAAAACGAAAAATCTAAGCGGTATTGATTCTTAGGCCATATCCCAATTGCTGTAGACATTTTGTACATCATCGTTGTCTTCAATGGAGTCCATAAGCCTTTGCATATTTTTACGTTCCGTTTCATCGCTAAGACTGGTACTGGTTTGAGGAAGGTAGCGCAGCTCCGCCATAGAAAAGCTAAAACCATCTTCTTTGAGAGCATCTCTTACGGCGCCGAATTCTTCTACACTGGTATATATTTCGAAATGGTCTTCTTCAGCACTAAAATCATCGGCTCCGGCATCCAGGGCCAGCATCATAAGCTCATCTTCATCGATGGACTCTTCTTTATCTATAACCAGCACGCCGGCATGATCAAAAAGATAGCTGACGCAGCCGTGGGTTCCGAGGTTGCCTCCGCTTTTGGAAAAATAGCTCCGAATATCGGCGGCAGTGCGATTGACGTTGTCCGTAAGGCACTCTACCAAAACCGCAACTCCACCGGGGCCATAGCCTTCATAGTGGACTTCGCTAAACTGAGCCCCATCTAATTCGCCTAGGCCTTTTTTAATGGCCCGATCAATATTATCATTGGGCATGTTGGCAGCCTTGGCTTTTTCTATTGCGCTCATTAAGCTGGAATTATATTCAGGGTCTCCCCCACCTTCTTTGGCAGCTACCATGATGTAGCGACCAAGTTTTGTAAAAAGACCGGCTTTTTTCGAATCCTGTTTGTTTTTTCTGTTGACAATATTTCCTATACGTCCCATGCTAACCTACCTTTCTTAGTTATTGTAGCATGGGAGAGCCTTTAAAAGAAGAGAGGAAAGAAAAACTCTCCCTAGTAACTAGGAAGAGTTTTGGTCTATATTTTACCCAGTTTTCTTTTATAAAGAATCCGATAACCGGTAAAGCCAAAGAAAATTGAAATTAGTGGCGATAGCCAGTTAAATATTGCATAGGGGCCATAGACAAAGGGACTTACCCCCAAAACGCCAAAGAGAAAAGCGCCACAGGTATTCCATGGGAAGAGGGCGGAAGTCAGCGTTCCCCCATCCTCTAGGGCCCGGGAGAGCACCCGGCGGTCCAGACCCCGATCGTCATAGGCCTTTTGATACATCTTTGAAGGAAAAATAATGGCTAGATACTGATCGGCGGCGGCAAAGTTCA
>JAAYGQ010000200.1 GCA_012727635.1 Tissierellia bacterium
ATTTCTGAGGAGGAACTAACCCAGAATTTATACCTAATTAACAACAGACCAAGAAAATGTTTAGGCTGGAAATCGCCCATTCAAGTATTTCTACACGAAGTGGCGCACTTGACTTGACAATTCATCATGTGATTGACAATTGTGTCAAGTTTTTTTATTTTTTAAACACTTTTTTTCTTAAGCATATATTTCAATAACAAGTGATTTAAAATCATTATTTCGTCCTATTAATCGTTACTATTTATCGTATAACTTGATAACCGCATAATATTTATTTTATTTGTTAATTAATTGATTTTGATTCCCTATAATTATTGTACTTATAGCCTCATAGCATATTTATATAATATGCTCACAAAGATGAGAAAAAACTCTAGAGCTTTTAGCGTGGTTGAACAAAATAGACATTCTTCTTTTAAGAACAATTGAAATTTGAATATCCATTCCTAACAATATAGTTACACCATCACTGTGAAAAGGAGGCACGTGATTACTCATAACTATTACATTAATTTTTTGTTAGATTTAGAAGATAAGGACGGCATTAAGAAGTAGCCTCACCTTGGTCGAAAAGGCAAATCCTTCTCAGCAAACTATGATCTACAAAGGGCTCTTTCCCCTATTGTTCTCGCCAGGGTTTATTTATAAAATTCGGAACTAAAACTTCTCTTATAAAGATAAATATTATTACCTGGTGTGACATCTCCTCAAGCTAAAAGGCAGCGCTACCTTTGGAGAGACTTTGTTAGCAGCTTTTGTGCTACCACAGCCCTTGTAGATCGGAGAACTTCTATCTCTAAACCCCTACATTTAGTTAACCTTCTTTCGAGCAAGGAAGATTGTTTGTAAAAAGGACATTGCCAAAAGCTACAATCTTTCGCACTAAATAATCCACCGTATATTTCACCAAAATCTATGTAAATCTATTCTCCTATAACTATCTACCAAGTCTTTTTAGAATATATGAGGCAAATCGATAAAAAAATACAAAGAATGCAATAAGTTCTGTCCTATCGCTGCTATCCATGAAAAATCACGCGTATAGTTAAATAGCTGCTCCTGCACGCAGCCTATAATAGTCATCTTTATAATTACAGATAAATTTAACACCCTACATCACCTAAAAAGAGCTTAAACAAGATCTGCATAAAGACCATAAAACTGATTAATTCAAAGCTAGAGCAGCCCATCAAAAACACTTTTTGCAGTATCTTTACCAATAGGTTTGTCGAAGGGGTTAACGACAAGATTAAACGGATCATAAGAAAGGCCTATGGGTATAGGTCTTTTGTCAACTTTCGCACACGAATTATGATTTGTTTTACACTGATAAAAAAAGTGGCATAGCCCAAAAGGCTACACCACTTACTTGCTCTATTCTAGGTTACCAACACTAAATGTTAAAGAGCCGTTAAAAACCAAAAAAGGCAGATGTCTCCATTTGCCTTTCTTTTATATTCGTTTAATTTAATTCTTTTTTCAAATGATCCACTGCATAATCCAGTACACCATCTTCTATAAACCGTCCGAAATCATCAAAGGTGCTTTCGTAGCCTTTTTCCAAGATTTCTTCCTCAGTGACATCGGGTAGAAGAGGCTCCTCGGGCGTAATGAGTCTGCCATTGGGTGTCAAATAATAATTGGTTGTCAGTTTAAATCCTGAGCCATCGCCAAGACTAATTACATCTTGTACTAGGCCCTTACCAAAACTATGACTACCAAATACGGGAGCTGCCTCCCCATCTTGAATGGCTCCAACAAGGATTTCTGAGGCTGAGGCACTGTAGCTATCCATAAGCACCACAAAGGGTATGTTTAGTTGCTTTTTATCATCGGAATCATAGGTTCTTTTAGGAAAGCTCGGTCCTTCGGTAGATACGATGATTTGCTTGCCCAAAATCTCATCGGCTATTTTTATAACTTCATTAAGGCTGCCGCCGGGATTGCCACGAAGATCTAAGACTAGTGCCTTCATGCCGCTGGCCTCTAGAGTGTTTTTTACCTCTACAAATTTTTGATGAACTCCTTCATCAAAACCTAAGATCTTAAGATAGCCGATATCATCGTCGAGCATTTTGCTCTCTATAAGTGGTAGAGGGATCCTAGCTCTTTTAATAGTGAAACTCAGTTCTTCATCTTTTTCCGTTTCAAGATTGTATCTGCGTATGCCTAGAATAACCTCTGTGCCTTCGGGACCCTTGATCCTGCCCACGGCGGCGTTATGGGATTCATCTTCCCTTATAGGGATATCGTTGACACTATAAATACGATCTCCCGCTATAATCCCCGAGGCTGCAGCGGGGGTACCCTCGATAATGGATAAAACCTTAATCTCTCCATCGGTCATGGGTTCGATATTTATACCCACCCCAGAGAAATTGCCCGAAAGTTCCATTTTAAACTGAGCAAATTCTTCTTTGTTAAAGTATACAGAGTATTTATCTCCCAGGGAGTCAAAGAGTCCCCGGATCATGCCGGTATCAAAATCAATCTCTGATGTATCCTTGTAAAACTCTTCTTTTATCGTGCGCTCAAGACCAAGGACTTTATCAAAACGATAGCGCATGTTTTGCAAGTTTTCATATTCTTCATAGTCTACCAGAACTTGACTGCCCATTTTAAATGGTACAAGCTTTAAAACAAAAATCACTGCAATCACCGAGATGATTGCAGTGAGTAAAATCGTAGAAATTTGTCGACGTCTATCCATCCTAGCCACCTACATAAGCTGATGGATCAACCCAAGCGCCACCACTCATAATACCGAAGTGAAGGTGATTGGCTGTAGAAACACCGGTGCTTCCCATAGGCATAATATAACTTCCGGCATAAACATAGTTACCAACCGAGGTAGCAACACCAGTTCCATGACCATATAGGGATTGAGTTCCGTCGCCGTGGTCTATGATAACACAGTTACCATAACCTGAATACCAACCTGCATAAACAACAAGTCCATCACGAGCCGCCAAAATCGGAGCACCTTCATCGCCGAGAATATCTATTCCATTGTGAAAGTCTGAAGATCCATAGAGAGGATGTACACGGTTACCGAAACCATAGGATACATAATAATATCCTGGAGTCGGCCAATACCAACTGCCCCCTACATAATCATTGCCACGATTGGGTTCTTCGTAATAATCATCGTTGCTACCGCCGTCTTCACTGCTGCCTGAAGATTGTTCTTGTTCTTGTCTGATTGCCTCTTGTCTAGCAGCTTCTTCGGCATTTCTTTGCTGACGTGCCTGCTCAATTAGATATTCAATTTGAGATTGAATTTCGTAGCCCGCTGCTGATTCGGCAGAAATCTGCTCTGATACTTCATCGGCCATGGCTTGCAATTGAACTTTGCGTTCTTCTAGCTCTATAGCCTTTTGGTCAAGAAGAATCTTATCGACTACCTGCTGCTCCTTGAGACCCTTTAGCTCTTCCATTTCATTGCTGAGCTTTTCTTCTAGTTTTTCAAGAGCGACTTTTTGTTCATTCAGACGGTCCATCGTCTCTTCATCCATCTTGACGATGCGACGATAGTTGGAAAGTCTCATAAGTAAATCTTCGAAGCCCTCAGAATTAAAAATCATACTCCAGAAAGATTCATCTTTAGACAAATACATTTTTCTAAGACGCCCACCAAACTCACCGGCTTGGAAATTATACTCTTCCATGGCTACTTCCAGTTCATCTTTGGTCTTAATAATGGCTTTGTCTTTTTCTTCGATGTCTTTTTCTGTTTGGTAAATTCGTTCTTCTAGAACTTCAATCTCAGACACAGCGTTCCAGTACTGCTCTTCTACAGAACCGACTTGGGCCTGAATCTCCTCGAGTTCCGCTTCTTTTTCTGCCACATTGGCTTCTTTTTCATCGATTTGCTTTTGCAAGTCTTCAATGCTGGCTCCAAAGGAAAACGCCATGGTAAGTGCCATTGTAAGAATCAACGAAAATGCAATAAATTTCCTCATGTTTTCACCTCTACACTCGTAAGTATTTTCGTACTGAGAAGATGCTTCCTATCATACCCACACCAATTCCAATTACAACTGCCAAAAGTCCTACCCTTTTTACAATATACATTGTTTCAAGGAGCGGTTTTTCTTGGGTGAGTTGGCTAAGGCTGTCCAGTGTCATTCTAATAAACTCCCCGTAGCCGTAGCTTACGATGGCTGTACTAATGGCAGCCCCAAGGAGTCCGAGAATAATACCTTCAATAAGATAGGGTCTTCGAATGAATCCTCTCGTCGCACCGACATAGCGCATGATGCCTATCTCGGTCCTTCTTCCAGCAATACTTACTCGAATGGTATTGTTGACAACGAAGACCGTTGTGATTAATAAAATCATGATAAGAACCATACCAACGGTTTTAATCACACTGGTGATTCTTAAAATCTTATTAACAGTATCTCTATAGTAATGGATTTCGTTATCTTTGTCAATTTTTTCGAATTTCGCGATGGTTTCTTCTGCTTTTTCAACATCTTGAAGTTCAATGCGAAGTGCATTGGGCATAGGATTTTCCGGAAGACCTTCCAGAGTTTCACTGTGGCCTTCAAAATCCTTTTTCATCTTTTCCAGCGCCTCTTCCTTAGTAATAAGGATGACACTCTTTACATTTTCTTCGGCTTCGACAGTGGTGATTAGCTCGTCGATTTTCTTATCAGAATAACTATCACTGATCTGAATATTTAGAACATTGAATTTATCTACAAACTCATCGGTCAAATGATTGACGTTGAGAATAAGGGCAATCACAATTCCTAAAATAACCAAAGTAGATGTAATAGAAAAAATCGATGCAAAGCTCATTAGAGCATTGCGTTTTATATTTCTTAGCGAAGAAAGAAGGCTTAAAGCACCCATTAAATATAGCCTCCTTGCTCCTGGTCACGGACAAGTTTCCCGTCCCGTAGTTCAATCACTCGTTTTTGCATAGCATTTACAATGTCCTTACTATGGGTTGCCATAATAATGGTTGTGCCATGATTGTGTAGCTTACTCAGTAGGTCCATAAGCTCCCAGGATGTAGCCGGGTCGAGATTTCCCGTAGGCTCATCACAAATAAGAAGTTTCGGATTGTTTGCAATGGCTCTAGCGATACTCACTCTTTGCTGCTCGCCTCCAGAAAGTTGATCCGGGAAAATCTTTTCTTTTCCACTTAGACCTACAAGATTCAAAACAAGGGGTAGGGTCTTTCGAATCTCACGATTTTTCTTTCCAACGATGCGCATGGCAAAGGCCACATTTTCTGCAACGGTTTCTCTTTCGAGAAGACGATAATCTTGAAACACAATACCAAGACTTCGGCGGTAAAGGGGTATTCTTCTTTTGTGTAATTTTGTAACATTTTTATCCTCAAACCATAATTGGCCCGAGGTCGGTGAGAGTTCCTTAGTCAAAAGCTTAATCAGTGTGCTTTTTCCTGCGCCACTGGCTCCGATTAGAAAAACAAATTCTCCCCTATCGATCTCTATGCTGACATCTCCCAGGGCAACATTGCCTGTGGGGTAGTGCATAGACACTTCTTTAAGTTCTAACATGATGTTCTCCTTTTCAAGGTGCTCACTATTATAAGCCTCTTAGGGGAAAAGAAGCAAGTATTTTCCTTAAATAACCAACTTTATCCCCATAAAATTTCTAATATTACATCGTTGTTAGGATTAAAGATAAATTTTTTCTAAATTTCTTCTTTTTTGTCTAAGCCTAAACTGATCCTAGTGGCCATTTCAATATCCATCAGCGAGACCTTAGAAAGTTCTCCCAGTTTCGTTATTAAGCGTTGCTTATCAATGGTGCGAATTTGTTCTAGTAGCACATTGGAATCCCGTTCAAGGCCCGAGATCTCTTCTTTAATAAGTACATGGGTGGGGATATTTCCTTTTCGGATATGTCCTGTAATAGGGGCGACAATAATCGTGGGGCTGAATCGATTGCCAATGTTGTTTTGTAGTACCAGCACTGGTCTTGTACCCTGTTGCTCACTTCCCATACCAGGGTCTAGATCGGCAAGATAAATATCTCCTCGCTGGACTTTGAGTTTAAATTTTCTTTGGGTATTACTCATAGATATACTCCCTGTCTACACGTCGGCCCATGGTGGTCACAATCTCATAATTGATAGTTTCGGCGGCTCGAGCTAATTCTTCGGCAGGAATATGTTCTCCCATCAGCTCCACTTCATCATAGAGCTTTGCCTTTGTATCGGTCAAATCTATCATAATCTGGTCCATGGTAATGTTTCCAATCTGAGGGGCATAGGTTCCTGCGACATAGACACGAACCTTGCGGCTCATCTGACGCTTGTAGCCATCGGCATAACCCAGGGGCAAAGTGCCCACACGCGACGGCCTAGAGGCGACAAAGGTATGGCCATAACTGACCCCCTCTCCCGGAGGAATGTCTCTAATAGAAAGTATGGCGCTATAGAGACTCATTACCGGCTCAAGGCCAAAGTTTTCTTTTCCATCGGGGGCTAAGCCATATAAAGCTATCCCACCCCTTACCATATTTGTGCGTCCCAGCTCAAGATTTAAAATAGTTGCTGAGTTGGCATAATGGATGAAAGTGAACTTAAGTCCTTGCTTATCACAAAAGTCCAGAAGTTCATTAAATCGTGCAATCTGCCCATAGGCCGAGGATGTATCCTCTTCATCGGCCCTGGCAATATGTGTATAAATACCTTCGGCATTCAGGCTTTTTATCTTCTCAATATGTTCAATAAACTCCTGGGGCTGTAACCCCACCCGGTGCATACCGGTGTCAATTTTAATATGTATGGGTCCTTTTTCTTCCAGAGTAAGATAATGCTCTAGGCTGGGTAAATCAAATATCGGTAGGCGGATATTTTTTCTTGCCCCTTCTTCATAATCCGAAGGATCCGTAGCACCTAAAACCATGATGTAGATGTCTTCATAGGCACTGCGCAGCTCTAGAGCTTCACTAAAGGTTGCAACCCCAAAGTGTCGCACTCCTTGTTCATAAAGATAGTCTAAACATTTTAGGGCGCCGTGACCATAGGCATCGGCCTTAATGACAGCAAGGAAGGTTCTTTCACCAGACCTTTGCTTCATTATTTCCATGTTTTTCTTAAGTCTATATAAATGTATCCTGGCCCGGGTTGGTCTCATATTTTCTCCTCCATCACAACCACAGCAGTGGCATAATCGCCATCATGGGAGATACTGCACTGAAGAAAGCGAAATTGCCTCTTTTCCAAGGTCCCGTGAAGATGAATGATGGGTTTACCCAACTCATCTCGAAGTACCTCCACATCCTTTAAGGAAAAGTCCCTTATACCCGTACCTAGTGCTTTGCTAAAAGCTTCCTTTGCTGCAAAGTTTCCCGCTACAACACTGGGACTATTTCTTTTTTCAAAATAGGCAATTTCTCCCTGAGTAAAAAAACGTTGAAGAAAGGGCCCTTTTTTCAAAAGGGCCGCTATTCTCGGTACATAGACAAGATCAATCCCAACCATCATACGGGATAGACCTTATTCTCTCTATCAAGCAAATCGTTATCCAGTTCCAGCAGCCTCGCTTCTCTCTTTTTAAAGAACTCTAGGGCTACCTGGGGAAATAGGGCATAGCTTAGTACATCTTCTGGTTGAGTGTAATATTCGCCGATTTCTTTCTTAAATTCTGCCAAAGTTTTTACTGTTTCCACTTTGGGAGTCTGGCCTTTGAGAATTTTTTCCTTAAGTTCCTCGTTAACCGGAGCGGGACTTTTTCCATACTCTCCACGCATATACGCTTTCACTTCTTCAGGAACCATCTTGTAGCGCTCTCCAGTAAGAACGTTAAAGAGAGCCTGGGTGCCCACGATTTGGGATGTGGGAGTTACCAGAGGAGGATAACCAAGATCTTCTCTTACCTTGGGTACTTCGGCCATAACATCGTCTAGCTGATGGAGTTTGTTGGATTCTGAGAGCTGGCTTACAAGATTGCTCAGCATACCACCGGGTACTTGGTACCAAAGGGTACGAATATCTACGCCCATAACCTTCGGATTAAGAAGGCCGCTATCGAGATACTCATCTCTCTTAAGGCGGAAGTACTTTGCAAGATCCATTAATACATCGACATTGAGTCCAGTATCATAGGGAGTATCTTTTAAGGTCATAACAAAGGACTCTGTGGCAGGCTGACTGCTTCCCATAGCTAGAGGACTGAGTGCAGTGTCAATAATGTCTGCACCGGCTTCAATTCCTTTAAGATACATAAGATCTGCTACACCACTAGTCATATGACTGTGAAGCTCTACAGGAAGATCTACTTCGGCTTTGATTGCTTTAACAAGCTTGGCTCCTTCATAGGGAAGAAGAATGCCACTCATATCTTTAATACAAATCGAATCAGCACCCATATCTCTGAGTTCCTTTGCCATCTCGACAAATTTTTCCGTAGTATGAACTGGGCTCGTTGTATAGCTTATGGAACCTTGGGCATGGGCTCCGGCTTTTTTTGTTGCTGCCATGGCAACGCGAATATTGTCAAAGTCATTGAGAGCATCGAAGATTCGAATGATATCAATGCCATTTTCTACACTGAGTTTAACAAATTCTTCCACAACTTCATTGGCGTAATGTTTGTAACCTAGAATGTTTTGGCCACGAAGAAGCATTTGAAGCTTGGTATTCTTGACATGCTTTTTAATAAAACGCAGCCTTTCCCAGGGATCTTCATTTAGAAAGCGAAGACAGGAGTCAAAGGTAGCCCCTCCCCACATTTCCAGAGCGTAGTAACCGACAGAATCTAGTTTCTCCAGTACCGGAATCATATCCTCCAGGGGCATCCTAGTGGCAATCAGTGACTGGTGCGCATCCCGTAGAATCGTTTCTGTAATTTTAACTTTCATTGGTCATGTACCTCTTTATTTTTTCTATTAGATTTTCCAGGGTAAAGCCATAGAGCTCAAAGAGCTCTGCGCCGGGACCACTGGTCCCGTAACGGTCTATGCACAGATACTCTCCATCAAGACCTATATATTTAAACCAGCTTAGAGAACTGGCGGCTTCAACAGCAAAACGTTTTCTCACATTATCGGGAAGAACGGTGTTTTTATAAGATTCTTCCTGAATGTCAAAGCGCTCCATGCTAAGCATACTGACAACTCGGATATCTATTTCTCCTCGAAGGGCATTGGCTGCTTCTACGGCAAGAGAAAGTTCACTGCCCGAAGACAATAGGATAAGTTCCGGTGTCTTTTCTTCTTTTATTGCAATATAACCGCCTCTATGGGCTTGGCTGCGCTCTAGTTCCAGCTCCTTTAGTTTTTGTCTTGTAAGAAGAATGGCCGA
>JAAYGQ010000201.1 GCA_012727635.1 Tissierellia bacterium
ATCAGTATCTCTAAAACAAGCACTATGATACAAAATCTACTAGATCGCGCAAGCGATGAGGAGCAAATTTTCTTAAGTCATGAATTTGTAGACATGAGAAAAAGTATTGATGGTCTTGCGACCATATTACAAGGGAACTTTGATCTTAACCCTTTCACTGGAGAAACTTTTTTGTTTTGTAACAAGAAAAAGGACAAGCTTAAAATTCTTCAGTGGGACACTGAAGGATTTATCATTACCTACAAAAGGATGGAACGTGGTAAATTTCATTGGCCGAATTTAGGAGAAGAACAAAATATTACAGCGGTCAGAAAGAAGGATTTAAAAAGGTTACTTCAAGGTTTACCTATGGAACAATTCATTCCAAAACGGAACTATTCTATAGTTTAAAATACCTTTAAAAAACGCTGTAACCATTGATATGACTCACTAATAATGATATAATTAATGTATGGATAAGTTAAATAAAGACATAATAAAAGATCAAAGACACAATAGAATAATAGATGTCCAACAAATGTCGCGTCAAGATTTAGAGAAAGCTTTTTTAGCGACATCTACCGAATTGGAAGAGTTTAAAGCAAAGCTTACTTGGTATGAAGAGCAACTAAGGCGTTCTAGACAAGAAAAATTTGGAGCCTCTAGTGAAAAAACTCCAGGTATTGATCAAATCTCTTTTTTTAATGAAGCTGAGGCAGAATCCACCCTTGCGGGTGAAGAACCTACCCTTGAAGAAGTTGAAATTAAGGAAGCGAAGAAGGGTAAAACTGTAGGGAAGAAAAAGAAGATGACTGAAAATCTTCCTCATGTAGTTATTGATTATACTCTTACTCCTGAGGAACAAAGTTGTCCACAGTGTAGTCATGATCTTCATGAGATGAAAACAGTCATCCGAAAGGAACTGACTGTTATTCCTGCTAGAGTTCATGTTACAGAACACATTCAACATGTCTATACTTGCAGATATTGTGAGGCACATGAGGATACGACGCCAGTCGTCTATGCTGAAGCCCCTTCACCAATTTTAAAAAACAGCCTAGCTTCGCCTTCCCTTGTCGCAAGCATCATGACTAAAAAATATGTGGATTCTATTCCATTATATAGGCAAGAACAGGAATTTCATCGATTTGGTTATGACATTAGCCGGCAGACTATGTCCAATTGGGTAATCAAATCTGCAGAGCTTTGGCTTAAACCTATTTTTAATCTGTTTAAGCAAGAGCTTTTAAAAGAGGATATTTTACATATTGATGAGACCACATTAGAAGTAATTAAAGAACCTGGCCGAAAGGCCACGTCTACTAGTTACATGTGGGTGTATCGTACAGGACATGTGTCACGAGATATCGTCCTTTATGATTATACCCCTGGACGCAGCGGTGAGTTTGCCGAAAAGTTTCTAGGAGATTATAAGGGTTATATACACTCTGATGGTTATGCTGGTTATCATCGGTTGGAGAAGAATGTAGTGTCAATAGGTTGTTGGGCTCACATGAGGCGTAAATTTAATGATGCCCTTCAGAACATCGCTCCGACTGGAGCGTCTTCTAAGTCTTTGGCTCAAATAGGCTTTAACCAGTGCAATCAATTGTTTCAATTGGAAAAAAAGTGGGCGAAGTTAACACCAGAAGAACGCTTAGCTAAACGAAAAGAACAAGCTGAACCGAAGGTTTCCGACTTTTTTAAATGGATCAGTGTTAATGAGTCTATGATTTTGCCGAAAAGTCTTTTGGGTAAAGCTTTTACCTATGCTTCTAACCAGGAAAAAAGATTAAGAAACTATCTATTAGATGGTCGTTTAGAAATCTCAAATAACCGAGCAGAACGTAGCGTTAAGCCATTTGTCATAGGTCGAAAAAATTGGTTATTTGCAAACACTCCTGCTGGTGCAGAATCAAGTGCTATTATTTATAGTCTTGTGGAAACAGCTAAAGGTAATGGACTTAA